>NZ_WJEB01000003.1:0-49602 GCF_010994085.1 Gracilibacillus saliphilus
TATTTGACATTGTACGCTAGACAACAAAAGGACTGTATCCAAATAAGGTTACAGTCCTCTTGCAATTAATTTATCTAAGAGAGAGTCAATATTCACAAAACCGTATGCTGTTTCCTGATATGTGCCATCACCAATCGTTGTTTGCTCTTGTTCTATTTTCTCAGCGCCAAAATTCAAGTAAAACTGATGAGTAGGATTGTTTGTTAATACCCAAATTAATAATGACTGGTAACCTAGTTCTTTCATTTCTTCCGCGAAAGCTTTTAACAAACGTTTTCCTAGACCTTTTCTTTGAAAGGATGGTAATAAATAAATCGCAAAAATTTCCCCATCATAACCAAAGCGATCAGTTCTTTCCTTGCCTCCTGAAATAAACCCGACAATTTCTCCTTCTTTCTCAATCACTGTCACTGGTTGTTGCTGTCTCGGCAACTTCAGGATGGTTTCCCAATAGATTTGTCGATGTTCAACTGTTGTATTGGATAAATCTTGTTCATTAATTAAATTCTGATAAGTTGCTTTCCAACTATGTACATGAACCTCCGCAATAGCTTGCGCGTCTTCGATACGTGCTTTTCTAATATGATACATGTGTTAACACCCTAACATTTAAATGGTTAAAAGAAACACTGTTAAAATCGCACTTAATACAACTAAAATAACATGAATTCGGAGCCAAGCCAGCAAAATTGCCACAATTCCTGCAACGACACCAATATATGGCTGGTCTGGCACGACTGTCATAATTCCCGGAAATATCAGTGCACCTAATGCTGCATATGGAATGGCTTGTAACCACTTATTCACCCAATCGGGAAATTGAATGAAATCAACGATAAAGGCTGGGATTATTCGGGGAATCACTGTGACAAGCGCCATTCCAATAATAATGACCCAAATCATCATAACTTCTCCTCCTCTAATACGAAAATACCGATAAATGCACCTAGGACAGTACCAACTACAATCCCCCAGCCATCTCCTATGTATGGGCTTACTATATAGTTGATCAACATTGCAACAATACTTATAATCGCAATCCGTTTATATTTTCGTATCGAAGGAATCAGTAATCCAATAAACATTGCATATAGCGCAACACCCATACTCTGACTTAAGTTTTGAGGAATAATATCACCGAGCACGCCACCAAGGAACGAGCCAAAAACCCAAGATAGATAGGAAGTCAGCATAATCGTTCCATAAAAAAAGTATCCATATGCCTGATTTCCCTGTTTTTTATATATAGATGAAACGGAAAAGGTTTCATCGGTTAAGCCCAATGATAAACCAAATTTCCACTTCATTGCATACTGCTTAATTTGATTAATAAAAGATAGGCTCATGACAAAATGACGGAAGTTTAAAACGAACGTCGCAATGATAATCTCCAGAGCACTGACACCAAGACCAATCATACCTGCGCCCATAAACTGAGCTGCACCAGCATAGACAAGGAGACTCATACCAGTAAGTTCCATTAATGTCATCCCAGCCTGCTTCGCTAAAACACCGTAAGCAATTGCTATCGGTAAATACCCTAAAACAATTGGTGATCCAGCAATGAACCCATCTCTTATCTGCATCTTAATTAACTGTTTCCCCTCTAGGCCCATGACAACTTTTACCCCTTTAGCTTATTCTTCGATATTGTCTTGATCTGTTAAAATAATTGGCCCTTCCTTAGAAATCACTAATGTGTGTTCAAATTGTGCGGAACGTTCCCCATCGACCGTACGTGCAGTCCAATTGTTATCATCCATTTTACTTTGCCATACACCTTCATTAATCATCGGCTCGATGGTGATGACCATACCTTCTTTAAGACGCGGTCCCTTGCCAGCCAAACCAAAATGCGGAATTTGTGGATCTTCATGAATCGTCGGACCAATTCCATGCCCTGTAAACTCACGAACTACTGAATAGCCTTCTGCTTCCGCATATTGTTGAATAGCATGACCAATATCACCGATTCGATTTCCTGGCATTGCTTGTTCAATACCTTTATATAGGGAAGTTTTGGTTACTTCTAATAAATTCTTTGTTTTTTCATCTGGTTCACCTACTACATATGTCCATGCAGAATCTGCCAAACCACCATTGAGGTTGACAACCATATCGATCGTCACAATATCACCATTCACTAGCTTTTCATCACGTGGAAAGCCATGGCAAATTTCATCATTTATAGAAGCACAAGTTGCATATGGATAACCGTTGTATCCTTTTTGTTCTGGAGTTGCGCCATGTTCAGCCAAAAAGGAGTCTACAAATACATCGATCTCTTTCGTTGTTACGCCTGGTTTAATTCGCTTTGCAATTTCTTTATGACAACTTGCCAGTAATTTACCAGCTTCGTGCATCATTTCTATTTCACGTTTACTTTTTCTAGTGATCATTTAAAACTTCCTTTCTAAATCCTTTGCCAATTTTCATCTCTATAAAGTTTATCATATTTTGCTGAAAAGATGTGTAAGAAAATACTCAGTAATTTTAATAATAGACAAGCTTAAAACATATTTAAAACCCGCTTCATTCTTGAAATGAAACGGGTCATGTTTTGTCAGGCTAACTATTGAGAAAGCCTATTCTCTTGTTAAATTAGTACGCGCCGTATCCCCAAGAAGCACCAATGATGATTAAGAGAATAAACAACACGACGATTAGCGCAAAACCTGAGCCATAACCATATTGTTGTGCACCCATCTATATCCCTCCTTATAATACTTACACTTATAAACTATGTAAGAGGAGAGAAAATGGTCAGTGTTATGACGGAAAATGGGTGATAACCTACTTAAAAATATCTTTTACACTGTAATATTCCCCGTTCTGTATCGATGGTTCATCTAATAATCGGTCGACTAATACTTTTGCAACTACATCTGTAGCACGGAGTTTATTTTCTGCTTTATAATTTTTAAATTGATCAACATCTACAAATTGACTTGGATCTGCAGAGCGGATTTCACCTTGCATATCAGTGTCCATAATACTTGGATCAAATAAAAAAACTTTATGACCAGTCCCTAACGTTTCTTGTTCCAATGCTACTGTATCCGTATAACGATCTAATCCCGCTTTTGTGCTTCCATACGCGTTCCAGCCGTATACGGAACGATTGGCTGCACCTGAAGTTACATTAGCAATAACCAATGATAAATCTGTGTCACGCCAGGCATCCAGCCATAAATTAGTTACTACCATTGGGGCTAATAAATTGACATGGACATGGTTAGTTAACTGTGTAATGTCTTGTTTCCCTGCTTGTTCAATCGGCGAAACTAATGCTGCATTTTGCACTAACTGCAATGATTCTACTGGCTGCTCCTTCAAAAAGGAAATGATGTTTAGAAACGTTACTTCTGTTTGTTTGATATCAGATAAGTCAACTTGATAATGCTTATAGCTGCCTGGTAAATCAGCATGTTCCAATTCTTGATTTTTTCCTCTGGCAAGTCCAATTACATGAACAGAAGCCTCCATTAGCTGTTTTGCTATCGATGCCCCAAGACCTTTTGACGTACCTGTTATAACGGCATATTTCATAGGATCACCTCATTTTTTTGATTGATCTAAAGCATGTTTCATCGTAGAAATAATATCCGCTGCATCTTCAATTCCAACCGAAATTCTGATTAAGCCTTTTGTTATTCCTAATGCTTGTTGAGACGACTCTGGCAAGTTTCGATGAGAAGTACCAATTGGATAGGATACCGTTGTTTCTACCCCAGCCAATGTCGCCACAGTTTTGACCCAATCTAATGACTCAAAAAAGGTTGCAATATCGGCATTGTTCGTAATGTCAATCGTCACAATAGCTCCATTGCCTTTTTCTGAAACAAATTCCGGGTAATAGACTTTATCTACAGCGGGATGTTCAGCTAATGCTTCTGCTAATTTGGCTGCATTTTTTACATGACGTTCCATACGAACACTTAATGTTTTGAGACCTCTAACTGTTAACCATGCTTCAAATGGACTTAAATTCGAGCCTAAATTGACCATTTTTGTTTTGGCTTTTGCAATCAAATCTTCGTCACCTGCTAACACACCCGCTGTAACATCACTATGTCCACCAAGATATTTGGTTGCACTATGTACAACAAGATTAACTCCCAATGCATAAGGTTGTACTAAATAAGGAGTGGCAAATGTGTTATCTATCATTGTCTTCAAGTTATACTTCTTAGCAGTTTCAACTACCTTATCTATATTTTCAACTCGTAAAAGCGGATTTGTAATCGATTCGGTATATAGTAATACTGTATTTTCTCGAATATTCTGTTCCAGACCATTTTCGAAGGAGACAAAACTTACTTCAATACCAAATGCGGTCAGTTCATTTGCTAGCAATTCATACGTACCACCATATAAGTCTTCTGACGCTATAATATGATCTCCTGCTTTTGCAATTGAAAGAATTCCAACCATGATCGCTGACAGTCCTGAAGAAGAAGCGATTCCTCCTGGTGCTGCCTCTAGTTTTGCTACAGCATGACCTAGTTCATCTGTGTTGGGGTTTCCTACTCTCGTATATAGATATTCTCGTTCACCCTTATAGAAATTTTCAATATCCTCTAAGTTTTCGAAGGTGAAAGCTGATGTTTGATGAATGGGTGTTACTTTTGTTGGTACACTTTCTTGTCTTTTCATTGTTACGTGCACAGATTTCGTGTCAAATCCTTGTCCCATTGTTGCTCGTCCTCTCTATCTAAACATTCTGACTTTTTTCTAATAATAATACTTTAACGCAAAAATCAAGTTTTTCCAATAAGAAAAACCTGATCTTTCCACCTTGCTTTAATGCAGAGTAGATACATACTGCGAAGTAGCGAAAACTGTTTGTTCGAAACTAAATGCACAGTCACCTATGAAGTAATTTTGACATATATCGTGATCATAACCTCCACTCCGGCTGCCCACTTCCCTTTCCGTGGGGGTTGCCCTTCAGCTAACTTTTTCGAGCCAAAATCGCTCGAAAAAGTGGATCTTCAGGTCAAACAATTCCCACAGGAGTGAAAGTGGGCGGCCTTCGTTAAGATATGCTCTACAACACTTATCCGAAATCAGCCAGTCGATTTCTCCACCATATGTAGCATAGGGTGCGACTATGCTACAGGGGCATTTACAGCCGATTAACACTGTGACAAAAGAAAAGTCTAGTTCCATGAGTTCATTTCTTTCTATAATCACAGAACAAAAATAGCGTAGGCAGAATACGGAGACTCCTGTGGGACAGCGAGAGCTGAAGATCCACTTTGTAAAGTGGTTTTCTTTGCAAAGTTAGCTGAAGCCGAGCCCACGGAAAGCGCAGTATTCTGCCGGAGCGGTTTGCATGCACTCTCTAAGTGAAGAATAATTCCTTGTCCTCGTTACTGCGCAGTTTATGGATAACCTGCAGCTATTTAACGCACATAGTTTAGTCCCTTAACCATGCCAAACACATAGTACCGTGACCGGTGTGGACACCTGCTACTGGAACGAGGGTTTGAATGTTAACTTTTAGTTCTGCATGTAGCTTTTCGATTTCATCTTTCCATTTATACGCTTGGTCTTTGACACCTGCGTGTAGGATACAAATTTCTTTTAAATGATATTTTTCCATTGCATCATCCAATAGTTGAAACATTTTTCGTTTCGCTCGCTTTTTAATCCGTACTTTATCTTTAACAACAACCTTTCCATCATCAAAGCCAAGTATTAAGTGAATGTTTAATAATGACGCAAATATTGATTGTGCCGCACTTACTCTACCACTTTTCCTTAGTTGGTCAAAGCTTTGTGGCATCAAGTACATTTGGGCAAACGCTGGATACGATCTTAATTGTTGGACAATATCAGTTACACTATAACCATCTCTTGCCATTTGCACACCATTTTCAATCATTTTGCCTAACGCAAAATCGCCAATTTTCGAATCAATTACTTCCACATCAAAGCCGACCATTTCAGATGCAGAAATCGAGCTTTGATAAGTCCCAGTAAGCTGACTAGAAGCATGAATTGCAATACCAAAATCATACTCCTCTTTTAATCGTTCATATAAGGTAATGAAGTCACCATAGGCTGGTTGACTAGTTTTTGCATCATCACCGTGCTCTTTTAACATTTGATAAAACTCTTCTTTCGTTAAATCCACTTCTTCTTTATATGTTTTACCGTTGATGATTACATTTAAAGGAATAATAAAAATATCATGTTGTTCCGCATATTCTTTATCTAAACCACATGAGCTGTCCGTAATCCATGCTATTTTCTTCAAGACACTCGCCCCTTTTCCTGCACAATGTGTGCAATCGTATTAGCGTCTATTTTACTTGATATCAGTAGTCAAGTAAATCGACAAATTACGCAAAACGGTAATAAATTAAGATAAAAGTAGCTAACACCAAAATAAAGTTTAAGAACACAAAGACAAATTGATCTACTTTTGTCTTATGTATACGAATCGGTGGATCATAAAATGATACTCCTTCAATAATAAAGATAATCAATACAATGTGAATCATAGCATGACCGATAATTTCTGTCATACCAAATAGTAATGTCGTGGAGATAAAGATCAGTGTAACAACCAAACCAAGAATTCGATTTAAAATCCCTACAACTAATAAATATCCAACGACAAATTCAACGAAAGCTGCCATTACAATAAAAACTTCTGGATCAAACCCAAAGGTTGGTACATGATGATTTACGACAATATCCAATGACATTGCCGGGTACACCCATTTTTCAACTGCGACCCAACAAAGACTTAATCCTGTTCCCAAATATAAGAAAGGAAAACCCCAGCCTTCCAGCTTTGTTTTTCCAATAAATAAAACAAAAATAATGGCTAAATAAAAGCCATAATCCAACATGTAAAACCAGCCATAATCTTGCCATACCATAATAAACAGTGCCAGCATGAAAAAGGCGGCCACTTTCGTACCAATATGATGAGGAATTAACAGGGAGACAATGATAATCCCCATTATTATTATTTGCCAGAAAGCTGTTATTTCAAACTCGGGAGCAAACATCGTTCCTGATACTAATTGAATAATGAATGCAATTGCTGTACCATATTTCAGAATATGACGAGAATATTTGCGAATACCATTAAGAAAATTGTCTATCTTCGTTGCATACGGTATTTTCAAAAAATAATCCATTACTTGTGATAAAATAGCTAAAGTAACTGCTACAACAATTGCAAATGTAATGAAAAATGGGGATAGTATTTGTTCAAGCGGAACTTTTTCTGGCTCGACTTCCGCAAACCATTTTACATGTGCAAAGGTAGTAATAGGTGTTGCTAGTAAAAGTGCTATAAAGAATGATACTAGTCCTTTTTTACGTAATAACATTGTGCTGCTCCTTTTAATAGAATGTCTGATGTTAATCATATCATATGGAAGAAAGGAAAGGATTTAATCTTGCATAAATTTCAACTTGTATTAGATATTGGCGGTGTCCTTGCTACCGATTTAGATCTCTTTTGGGAAGAACTCGTTAATCAGGCAGGTCTTCCTTATGATACAATCCGAGCCATTTATAAAACAGAAATTCGTGAACAGCTATGGCAAGGTGATATTTCCGAGCGTGATTTTTGGCAATGGCTCAACTATACTTTCCCCAAAATCAACCTGGAATATTTGCAAATAGTTATGCAGAAAAGCCTAGTCGAACTAGAAGGCATTCAGCATGTCGACAAATGGAGTACTGTAAGTGATATACATATTTTAAGTAATCACCGTTCAGAATGGCTCCAACCTGTTATAGATCGACTTCATCCTTTTTTAACTAGTACCACTGTTTCTGTAGATGTTGGGGTAGCAAAGCCAAACCCTGGAATCTATAATATTTGCAATGACCAATTAGACCCTGATCGACCGATTGTATTTGTTGATAATAAAAAAGAAAACTTGAGTCCTGCAGTTGAATTGGGCTGGCAAACGATTCATGCTGATCCAAGTAATGAATGGATTGCAAAAGTCGATCACTTTGTCCTAAGAAACGTTTTATAAGTTTATAGTTGTCCCTGATAATATACTATCAACTCTTACTAAAAAAGGGCTGCACTGAACCGTAGTGGTTTAGGCAGCCCTGATTATTGCTTAATGTAAGGATGCGTGTCCGGATGTTAATACCCAAATAGAACCGAAAACGATAATTAATGCCAAGATGATACTGTTTACCATATTGACGACATTAATGATCCCTTCTTTCCCTTCTGTCACGTGCATAAACATAAAGAGTTGAATGATCGCCTGAAATAGCGCCATTACTCCGATAACCCACAAAATCACATGGCTGGAGAAATCGGTGTAAAATGCTACAAAAACGGCTAGTAATGTTAGTGCAATCGACAGAATGAAACCAACTAACAGATTCCATGGAAACCCATGATTTTTTGCACTCATTTACATCACCATTCCTTTCAAGTAGACAAATGTGAAAATGAAGATCCACACAACGTCTAAAAAGTGCCAGTATAAACTTGCAATAAATAACTTACTGGATGTTTTTACCGTAATCCCTCGACGAACAAGCTGTACTAGTAATAAACTAATCCAAATAATCCCGAAGGTTACGTGTGCCCCGTGAGTACCTAATAGTGTGAAAAAGGCAGCAGTAAATCCACTTGTTTGAATCGTTGCACCTTCATGAACATAATGAATAAACTCATTAATCTCCATGTACAGGAATCCTGCTCCAAGTAGTAAAGTCACGATCATCCAAATTAGTAATCCTCTTTTATCATGATTACGCATCGAATGAATTGCTAATCCACTTGTGAAACTACTTGTTAACAAAATAAAGGTTTCGATCAAGACATCTTTTAGTATAAAGATGTCTTGACCCGCTGGCCCGCCAGCTGTGTTATGCTCTAATACGAAGTAAGAAGCAAACAATGTGGAGAAAAGAACAATTTCAGCACCAAGGAAGACCCAAAAACCTAAAATATTCATTTGAGTTTGTTCTGATTGATATTCTAACGGTGTTGTATGGGATGTCATTGTAAATCACCTCTCCACTCTCTTTCTTCCTCTTCTAATTCTTCTACAGGTATATGATAACCATCATCATAATCAAAGGTATTAGCAACTAAGCCAACGATAATGCCAATCGAAGCGATAATTGCCAACGTAAACCATTCAAATACTAAGAAAAATCCGACCAGACCAAATGCTGCTGCTAACACAATCGGTGTCCATGAATTACTTGGCATATGAACAGGTTTTAAGTCTGCTTTTTTCAAACCAGTTTTACCTTTTTTCTTCTTATACCAGAAGTCATCTAAGGTTTCTACTTCTGGTACAACCGCAAAATTATAATGTGGTGCTGGCGAAGCTGTTGCCCACTCTAGTGTACGAGCATTCCATGGATCGTTTCCTACATCTCTGGAAGCATAGCGGAAACTCCAGTAGATGTTGTAGCATAATGCTGCAAACCCTGCTGCCATCACTAGTGATCCAATCGCTGAGAAACCTAGCCATGCACCCCATCCAGTACTTTCTGCATAAGTGTACATACGACGGGACATACCGTCTAGTCCGACAAAGAACATTGGCATAAATGTCATATTGAAGCCAATTACAAATAACCAGAAATGCCATTTACCGATTTTTTCGTTAAGCTTGAAGCCGAACATTTTTGGCCACCAGTAGTATAGTGCCGCAAATACCGCGAATACTACTCCTGGAATCAATACATAGTGGAAGTGTGCCACTAAGAACATCGTATTATGGTATTGATAATCTGCCGCTGCCATGGCAAGCATAACACCAGTTACCCCACCAATAGTGAAACATGGAATAAATGCTAATGACCATAACATCGCTGTCGAGAACTCAATCCGACCCTTTCGTAACGTAAATAACCAGTTAAAGATTTTCACACCTGTCGGAATAGCAATCATCATTGTCGTTAGTGAGAAAATTGAGTTCACCGCTGCACTGTTCCCCATTGTATAGAAGTGGTGTACCCAAACTAACATACTTAAAAATGCAATACCGGCTACGGCATAAACCATTGATTTATATCCGTATAAATTTTTCCGTGCAAAGGTTGCAATCACTTCTGAGAACATACCAAATGCCGGTAATACGACAATATATACCTCCGGATGTCCCCATAACCAGAACAGATTGAGCCATAACATCGGATCGCCGCCAGCTGCTACGGTGAAAAAGTGTGTGCCGAATAAACGATCTAATGTCATGTAAAGCAATGCGATTGTTAGGATCGGGAATGCTGCCACGATAATGATCGATGTGATAAATGTGGACCACGTAAATATTGGTAGCTTCATCCAAGACAAACCTGGTGCACGCATTTTAATAATTGTCACGACAAAGTTAATACCTGTTGCTAACGTACCAATTCCGGCTATTTGCAGAGAAAGTGCATAATAGTTATTCCCGACACCAGGCGTGAATTCTTTACCTGCTAATGGAAAGTAAGAAGTCCATCCAGCGTCAGGTGAACCACCAATAACAAATGAAAGGTTAAATAACATCGCCCCTGCAAAGAATATCCAAAAACTGAATGCATTCAATTTCGGAAATGCCACATCGCGTGCTCCAATTTGTAACGGAACAACGACGTTCATAATACCAATCAACATCGGCATCGCCATGAATAGAATCATGATAACACCATGTGTTGTAAATATTTCATCATAATGCTGTGCATCTAAAAGACCCAACTCTGGCCTAGATGTTTGTGCCTTCATTAAAAGTCCATCCACGCCACCTCTGAAGAACATGAGCACTCCAGATAAAATATACATTATACCGATTTTTTTATGATCAACAGTTGTAAACCATTCACTCCACAACCATTTCCATCTTTTTAAATACGTAATTAGAGCAATTAGACCAACCATTGTCAGACCAATTGCAATTTGTGATGCAAAAATTAAAGGATCACCTGTTACAAAAAATTCATCTAATGACATGTTGTTCACCACCTCTTATTAATGATGTGAGTGATCTGTTGTTTCAGACTCACTGTGTTCCAATTCTTCGTGATCGTGTTCATGATCTTCTGTATCTTGCTCCGCGCTATCGACTTCTCGATTCTCGTCTATTTCCTGATATATATCATCATGTTCCCCATGTGTAATCCGATATTTTTCCGGATCAATATATTGTTCAGAACCACCATGTGCATGATCAATCCAATCTAAATGGGTACCATTGAAAGTCATTCGTCCTAATAGACCAGGCTCTAATATTTGACTATAGGTGTCTTCTGTTAATTCATTTGCTGTATTTTTTACATCATTCACCCATTTGTTAAAGTCTTCTCGCGTTTGTGCTTGAACTTCAAATTCCATATGAGCATAACCTTTACCATTAAAGTTAGTATTTCTACCGTAATAAGAACCTGGCTGATCTGCTACCATATATAGGTTTGTTTGCATATTAGCCATCGTGTACTTTTGACCTGCAAGCTCTGGAACCCAGAACGATTGCATGGTACCGGCTGAAGTCATTTTAAATTGAACAGGATGGTCTTCTGGAATATTAATGTAATTAACTGTCTCAATATCCTGATCTGGATAGCTGAATATCCATTTCCAATCAGCTGATGTTACATGAATAACAAGCGGCTCTTCCTCTTCATACCCTTGTGGAACATCCTCGACTTGATAAATGGTCTTCGTTGTTGGAATCATCAAAGCAATAACGATTAGTACTGGGATCGTAAACCAGGTTATCTCAAGAAGATGGTTTCCTTTCTCTTCTTCTGGTTCAAAATCGCCATCGTCCTTGCGAGCTCGGTATTTCCAAACAATATAGCCAAATAACACAAAAACAACGACTACAATGACTAACATAAAGATAATCGAATACACAATTAAATCCGTTAAACTTCTTGCAATCGGCCCTTTAGGATCAAATACAAGTAGTTTTGATTCACAGCCTGCAAGTAAAACAGGAATTAACAATAAAGTGAGAGCATATATGAGCTTCTTCATTGCATTCATGGTGTTTCTCCTTTCGTCTAAAAAACATTTCTATTACTTTACATACCCTTTAGTTTGATAAGTAAGATTACATCTGTTTTACATTGTGACAGCTAAATGTGATGAAAGTATGATAAAGCTACAAATGTCATAATTTGTTCAAAATAATGTGAGTGGAGATCAACCTCTTCCGTCTGTTATCACACTTAACTCGACGTTGTAACATCATCCAGTTTACTAATAGCGAATTTTTCTATACTATTTGAGTAGAGACAAAATTGAAGTTAAGAGGGATAACTATGAAGACGATATTAATTGTCGATGACGAACAACAAATGAGAATGATGTTAACCTTATATTTAAGAAAAGATTTTAAACTAATAGAAGCGGAAAATGGCAATGAAGCAATTGCTGCGTTAAAACAAAATGAGATTGATCTTGTCTTGTTAGATATTATGATGCCTGAATTAGATGGTATAGAAGCGTGTAAGCAAATGAAAAAACATAAGCCAGATGTGCCGATCATCTTACTTACCGCATTAAATGAAACCTCTCAAAAAGTAGAAGGTCTAACAATTGGAGCAGACGATTATGTAGTGAAACCTTTCGAACCAGAGGAATTGATAGCGAGGATTCATGTTCAACTCCGACATTTTCAAAAAGAAGGAGAGCAGGCAACAATCATCCAGTTTAAAGAATTAAAGATTGATCCCGTTTCCCATACTGTTACGGTTAATGGAAAGGAAGTTAAATACAGTCCTAAAGAGTTTGATTTACTTTATTTAATGGCCTCTCATCCAAATCGGGTTTACACCCGAGAACAACTACTGGATTTGATCTGGGGCTTAGATGAGATTGTTGATATTCGAACAGTCGACTCACATGTACGCTATGTAAGAGATAAATTGAAGAAAGCCGGCATCACCAATCAGCCGATAGTAACGGTTTGGGGTGTTGGTTACAAATTTGACTGGGAGGATCACAATGAAACTTAATAGTGTTGTTTTTAAGCTTGGAGCGACCATCTTATTTTTACAACTTATTATTTTAATTCCACTTGGGTATATTATTTTACAGCTTATTTTAAACTACTCGATGAATGAGACGGAGCAACAACTTGTGCAACTGTCAGAAAAATATGCCACACAAGTAAACAGTATCGATGATCCAGAAAATCTTCAATTATTGGAACACCTCGCTGATATGACCGATACAAGTGCGGTGATTCTCGATCAAAATGGGGAAATGGTTTTGCAAACAAACTGGCACGATGATATAACCGATGAAGTACTCGCAAATCCGCAAATAAAACAGCTAAGGGCCGGAGAAACTATTGTAGAAGATTACACGTTTAGCAGTACGACTTATTTAAAAGTAGCCCAACCGATCACAAATCAGGATAATATCCAGGGAAGTGTCGTTTTATTCTCTTCATTCGGACTTATTAGTAATTCGATTCATAATATTATCTTTTTTGTGATTTTGGCAAGTCTCGGAGCAGTTGCCTTAGCAATCGGGTTCACCTTCTTTATTTCGAAAAAATTAGGTGCACCATTAATCGCGATGGAGAAAGTCGCAAAACAAATAGCAGAAAAAAAGAATTTTTCTTTACGTGTTGATTATAAAGCGAATGACGAAATTGGTTCTTTGGCACATGCCATCAACCATTTATCCGAAACATTGGAACGTTATCAAACAAATCGCAATGAATTTTTCTCGAATATTACACATGAACTGAAGACACCGTTAACCTACGTAAAAGGATATGCCAACGCCGTTCGTCACGAGATGTACCAAAGTAAAGAAGAACGGGATGAATTTCTTGAAATTATCGAGAATGAAACAGATCATATTAGTAATTTAATGGACGACCTCACAGACTTATCTAAAATTGAAGAAGGAAAAATTGATCTTAATAAAGAAGATATCAATATGAATAAATTAGCAGAGGAAATGATAAAGCGATCTCAGTTCAGGGCTTCTGAGAAGGGATTATCATTACATCTTGAGATACCCGACAGTACCACCTTTTTATTTGCAGATAAAAACAGACTTGATCAAGTGTTAACCAATTTAGTTGAAAATGCTGTTCGCTACACTGAAAAAGGCAGTATTACACTAGCAGTAAAAGAGGAACGGAATGACGTCATCATGCAGGTGAAAGATACAGGTATTGGGATAAAAAAAGAGGACATACCTTACTTGTTTGAGCGCTTTTACCGTGTAGATAAGTCTCGTTCCCGAGCAAATGGTGGAACCGGATTAGGATTAGCTATCGTAAAAAATCTCGTCGAAATGCATGATGGAGACATACATGTTGATAGTGAATTAAATAAAGGAACAACGATTACCTTACGCTTCCCAAAGGAAGAACAACTAAATGATTAATTACTATACATCAGGTAGAAGATAGAATGAAGCTTGTTTATATAGAAACGGACATTAGAAACTGGTGATTATTTTACCATTTAGCATACCAAATGTCTGCCTCATCATGACCTTAAGGTTGGTTTACACACTCATAATGGAAAGGACGAGCATCATGGAACTTCAGTTGATTGAAGTCTATATCCCTGCCCATCGATTTGAACGATTTCTAAATGAAGTTGAAGAATACCATGTCATCGAGAAATGGTATACGAAAATATCAGAACAAGAACAGTTAGTCAAAATACTAATCGAGAAAAAATATGCAGAGGAGATTTTAGATTTTCTCGAAGTAAATGACCGTGGTCAAGAAAATATACGAGCACTACTCTATAATATTTCGACATATGTACCAAGAATTGAGGTTGACGAGGAAGAAGAAGAAAAAGAAGATCCTGAAGAAAAACAAAAAGAAATTACCCGTGCCAGTCGCCATGAACTGTATAATGTCGTGCAATCATCCAGTACTTCCAGTGTCAATTATTTGTGGATGCTACTATTATCTTCTGTGGTTGCTACAGCTGGGATTGTCAAGGATAGCCCTGCTATTGTTATTGGAGCAATGGTAATCGCACCACTGATCGGTCCTTTTACCGCACTTGCTTTTGCTGCAACATTAGGTGATTATAATTTGATGAAAAGGTCTATTCTAACATGTTTATATGGTTTAGCGATTCCAGTAGGGATAGCAGTTATTTTCGGGTTACTCTTTACTTTGCCGGTTCATAGCGATGAATTTTTGGCACGGACAAACATTGAATTAATGGACATTGTCGTAGCGCTCGCCGCGGGTACTGCAGGTGCGATGTCATTTGCAAAAAGGGTATCAGAAGCACTTGTTGGGGTAATGGTATCTGTGGCATTATTACCACCTGCTGTCGTCTTAGGAATGATGCTAGGAGCTCTAGAATTTCAACAGGCATTAACTCCATTAATTCTCTTAATGGTCAATATAAGTGCGATTCTCTTCTCAGCTATCGTTGTTTTTTGGACGAGTGGCATTGAACCGGTAAATTGGAGCGAAATTCAAGTTGCCCATACATCGAAAACCTATGCGCTTATATTTGTCAGCAGTGTTATTATTATCTTAGCTGTGATGATCATTATTATTCAATTTTAACAATCCCTTCTTTTAGCGCTTCAATCTTTAACAAAAACTTTACAATTCATTTCTTGTTGAGATATCACGGTACTGCTATACTTTACAGAGAAATTTTGATTTCAAGGGGGCTTCTATGACTACAGTTCGCGATTATCTCATCATTTTATGGATTGCAACACGCTTAGGCATTACTTCATTTGGCGGGCCTATTGCACACCTCGGCTATTTCCATGAAGAATACGTGCGCCGGAAGAAGTGGCTCGATGAGAAAGCTTATGCAGATTTAGTTGCATTATGCCAATTCCTTCCTGGTCCTGCTAGCAGTCAAGTAGGTATTGGAGTCGGAATCATTCGTGGTGGTGTATTAGGCGGAATTCTCGCCTTTATTGGCTTTACCTTACCATCTGTCATCGTACTTATTTTATTTGCTTTGGCTTTACATCAGTTTGCTTTTTATGATGCAAGCTTTATTCACGGTTTAAAAATAGTTGCTGTCGCTGTTGTTGCCCATGCCATTATGGGAATGGGTGCTAAATTAACACCGGATTTACCACGAAAAGCGATAGCCTTAAGCGCAGTTGCCATCATGCTCTTATTACAAACAACGATGACACAGGTAATCATCATTTTGCTCGCTGCGGTAATTGGTATTTGCTTTTTTCAAAAACAAGAAAACCAAGAACAACCTGAACATTTACATTTAAGCTTATCTAAGAAAACAGCTATTATTAGTATTTCGTTATTTTTTATTTTATTAGCAACGCTTCCGATAGCTAGCCAAATAACCGATTGGCAATGGTTAGCGATGTTTGACAGCTTTTACCGCTCAGGTGCTCTTGTATTTGGTGGCGGACATGTGGTTTTACCGTTATTAGAGCAAGAATTTGTGCCAACTGGTTGGGTAACCGAACAAGAATTTTTAGCAGGTTATGGGGCTGCACAAGCAGTACCTGGTCCACTCTTTACCTTTGCTGCATACCTTGGAACGGTCATCGGCGGTATACCTGGTGGACTACTTGCAACAGCTGCTATCTTTCTGCCAGCCTTTTTACTGATTATCGGTACTTTACCTTTCTGGCATGCATTACGCCATATTTCTTCAGTACGTGGTGCCTTAGTTAGTGTCAATGCAGCCGTTGTTGGCCTGTTAATTGCAGCCTTTTATCAGCCAATCTGGACAAGTACTATTTTAGATACGAAAGATTTTATCTTAGCTGCCATCCTTTTTAGTTTATTAGCATTTTGGAAGTTACCATCCTGGGTAGTCGTTATCATTGGCTTAATTGGTGGCATCCTATTACCATATTTACCTTTTTAGTGATCGGATTATTCCGGTCACTTTTTTCTCGACACTCGAGATTTTCTTGCACATTTTCTCTATACATTTTATAATATGAATATATGTTCATGTATTATATCGAGGAGGGTATTGTATGGGACATCATCACGGACATGGTCATAGTCATGATCATCATCATACCAACAACAAAAAAGCATTGCTGATCAGTTTTATATTGATATCGATATTTATGGTAGTCGAAGTTATCGGTGGTTTTTTAACCAATAGCCTAGCCTTATTGTCAGACGCTGGTCATATGTTGAGTGATGCTTTCGCTTTAGGATTGAGTTTATTTGCATTTAAATTAAGTGAAAAAGCTGCTAATGCTCAGAAAACATACGGTTATAAACGATTTGAAATTTTAGCAGCATTTATTAATGGTGTCACACTTCTAGCGATTTCTATTTACATTTTTTATGAAGCATATCACCGCTTCCTCGAACCGCCTAATGTAAGTCCGATGATGCTTTGGATTGCGATAATTGGCCTAATCGTTAATATTAGTGTTGCCTTTATATTAATGAGTGGTGGTGATACGAAGGATAACTTAAATATGCGCAGTGCATTGTTACATGTACTCGGCGATTTACTAGGTTCTGTTGGAGCGATTATTGCTGGACTCTTGATTATGTTTTTTAATTGGAATATGGCAGATCCGATTGCAAGTATAATTGTTGCTGCTCTTATTTTAATTAGTGGCTATCGGGTAACTCGTGATTCCTTTCATATTTTAATGGAAGGTACCCCTAATTATCTATCTTATGAGGAAATTGAAAATAAACTGGTCCAATTAGATGGCGTTATTAATATACATGATTTACACGTCTGGATGATCACATCAGATTTTCCTGCGTTAAGCTGTCATATGGTGGTAGAGGAAAATATCGACCGAGATCTGCTATTAAAAAAAGCTGCCCAAGTATTACATGATGACTTTGAGATTCATCATACAACTATCCAAATGGAAGGTAGAGATGCAGAAATGGAGCATGATGAAAACAATTGCAATTGATTACAGGAGGGCTTAGGTATGTCAGATGAAAGCTATCGACCATTAGACGAGGAAACACTTTTTTTAGTATCACAAACTTTTAAAGCACTGGCTGATCCGACCAGAATCCGTATCTTACATTTGTTATTTAATCAGGAATTGTCAGTCTCGAACATTGCACAACAACTAGACCTTAATCAATCAAATGTCTCCCATCAATTACGTTTTTTAAAGAATTTACGTCTTGTAAAATACAGACGTGATGGCAAGACCATTTATTATTCTCAAGACGATGAACATGTGATGAAAATATTACAGCAATCCATTGATCATGCGACCCATCATTAAGAAAAAACGGGAAAGCCCGCCGGTCCTTTATTAAATGCTAATTAGATTTCGATTACTTTGGTATTAATTATGAAATACGTGAACAGCATAACCGCCACTCCGGCTATTCACTTCCCTTTCCGTGGGGTTTGTCCTTCAGCTAACTTTTTTGAGCAAAAACCTCTCAAAAAAGTGGATCTTCAGGTCAAACAATTCCCACAGGAGTGGAAGTGAACGGCCTTCGCTAAGGTCTGTTCTACAATTCTAGCATGAAGTAACATAGCTGCTTTTATACTTATGGATAGCGATTCTCGCTCTTATCCATTGTATAAAAGGCAACCTATTACTTCTGACAAGAATTGTTGCACCTTCTCATAGCGGAGACTAATTACGGAGACTCCTGCGGGAACAGCGCGAGCCGAAAATCCACTTTGCAAAGTGAATTTCTTGGCAAAGTTAGTTGAGGCCGTGCCCGTGGAAAGCGAAGTAATTAGTCGGAGCGTTGGCAAATACACTTAAAATATGTCAAAATAACTACTTCTTTAAACACGGTCATTGCGCTGATTATATACTTTCTTACCTTTTAAAAAAGCAATAACACATGCGCTTGAAACGCATGTGTCATTTGTGCTTTATTTACACACATGTAAAGGATTGAATTCTTTCTGTATCTATTCCGAAGTATATCCAGTTAAATCCTGTCCAGCGGTAACCGGCAACTGACCGTCTGCCGATATACGTTGGATAAAACCAGAATGAGTTATAGCGGCTCAGCCAAACATACGTATATCGATATAGACAGCCTCGCATTGAACCGGGATCAACTGCATACAATTGTGGTCCGTCACCTAGTTGTTGTGTTTGCTGTGGTATTTGTGCCGGTGGTGGCCCTGTTGGCGGCATACCCTGTGGCCCCTGTCCAATATTTGGTGGGGTAAATGGTGGTGGAGCAGAAGGACCTTCGCCCGGTCCTGGCCCTGTACCAGGAAAGCCTCGTTGAGGAAACTGACCATAGTCTGCATACACATTCCCATATTGATCATACATATATGGATGAGATGGATAATATTGTTCCATGATGTTCAACCTCCTATCACTAACACTATATGTTAGTCACGAGGTTAGGTAATTTGTCCATATTAAAATTAGGCGATTCCATTTATTTTAATATACAGATCATGTGAAGTTTCTGTACCTTGAATGGTATAACCAATATCTATTTTCATCTCTTCTAGGGCCAATTCATGTTCTTTACCATATTGATACATCTCACCAAAGGTCTGTGCAATCGAAACTAAACTGCCCTCGTGCTTGTGATGTAAATAACTCGCTGAAGAAATCACCATTTTCTCCAGCCCCTCAGGTGCCTCAGCATCTTGTTCTACTTCTACACAGATACATTGGGTATAGGTATGTTCAAGTTTCTCCAGACTTATATCCATCATGATGTCCGTTTTTCTCTGGTTTATTTCCGTTAATCTGCTTTTAAATTCTTCCCACTTTACTGGCATATCACGGATCAGCCCTTGCCAATCTCGAGCAACTGTAATCCCTATTACTGACATTTCATCTTTTTCCACAATATTCATTTTTTCTCCCCCCCTCCTCCTTATATGATAAGGAAAGCGCAGAGCGCCCGTCTAGAAACGTAGCGGCTTCAGAATCAACTGAGATACAGGAATCACGGTGAGTTTATGAACCGATGATGACTTATCGTGAAGTCGCCTAGTTTCTGGGCGCTTGCGTAGACACGCAACCAATTTTTATACTTTCTTTCCTGATAAGAAAAACCAGCAAACCCCGTCGATCCTTTATTAAAGGCTAATTGGATTTCGATTACTTGGTAGTAATGATGAAATATTTGAATAGCTTGACCACCGCTTCGGCTGCCCACTTCCCTTTCCGTGGGGTTTGTCCTTCAGCTAACTTTTTCGAGCCAAAACCGCTCGTAAAAGTGGATCTTCAGGCCAAACGGTCCGTAGCGGTTGACTTGCACAAGCTAGCTTTCAAAATGGCAACTCTATATGTATAGCTATTCTTGCTTCTTAAAATATACGTGATGAATCACCTTTTCCTATCATACTTGCTTATAAAAGTTGTGATACCAATGTTTATATACTTTTTTCTTAAAAGCAAAAAAAGAACCAGTATTTAATACTGATTCTTTATTTCTACAAGCCCCCTTATAATTCCTGCTTTTACGAGATGAACTTTTTCATCACCTTTGTACCATTACAAGAAAATAAACATTCTTTATCTTCCATTATGGTTTCAAGATGAACGTCTCTTCCCCATAATTGATAAATATATGGTAAGGTTTTCTCTAAGTAACGGACATCAAGTTCTACACCTTCATAATGATGACGAATATATAATTCTCCGTTTCGCATATAATCACCATCAACGACTGTCAAATAAGGAAATCCCCCGTTTAGCCTGGTAGAAATCAACTGATCACGTACTTCTTCCCACTTTTTATCAACTATTTTATATTCTGGTCCTTGTTTTTGAAAAAGATATAGATCTTCCTTCTCCACCAGATCTTTTGTTAAATAATTGCGCATAAACGAGATATCTGATTCGATTTCGCGCACTTCGAATATTTTTTCCCTTCCTGAACCGGATTCTACTCCAAACTGTTTCATTTCTTCAGAAGGGTTGTTGTACCGTGCTTCGATATCTTCAAACATTTTTACGCCGAGGTAATATGGATTAATCTGTGTTGTCGATGGTTGAACAACACCGGCATTGAGAGAGGCAAATTCCACTGTTTCATCACTTGTTAAATCTAACTCTCTTACAATTCGTTGATGCCAGTATGTCGCCCAGCCCTCATTCATAATCTTCGTCTCTAATTGCGGCCAAAAATACAACATTTCCTCCCGCATCATAGTTAGAATATCGCGCTGCCAATCCTCTAATTCTCTACTATGCTCTTCAATAAATAATAAAATATCTTTTTCCGGGTGAGGCGGGAAAGCCTTTTTCTTTTTAGTTGCTTGCCCCGAATTTAAAGAAGACTGGTCTAGGTTCCATAAATCATCATACTCTGTTCTTCTAGGCTTTAGTATTTCTTCTTCTTCCTCATTTTTTTGCCAATCTAATTGTGCTTTTAACAAGGTAGGGTCGATGTGCTCCTGAATCGAGAGTACCGCATCAAGGAATTTTTCGACTTCCTTAATCCCGTGTTGCTTCTCGTATTTTGCCACACGTTCAGCAGTCGCAGCCATGCTTTCAACCATATCACGCTTCGTATTTTGAAACCGTACATTATTTTTAAAAAAGTCACAGTGTGCTAATACATGAGCAACAATCAATTTATTTTGAATCAAACTATTGGAATGCAATAAAAAAGCGTAACATGGGTTCGAATTGATCACCAATTCGTATATTCTACTCAGTCCAAGATCGTATTGCAGTTTCATCCGATGAAATTGTTTTCCGAAACTCCAGTGCGAAAATCTGGTTGGCATTCCATACGCACCAAATGTATATAGTATTTCTGGTGGACAAATCTCATAGCGCATCGGATAAAAATCGAGACCAAACCCTTCTGCGATCTCGGTGATTTCGTGAATTGCTTTTTCCAATTTCTTTTTCTCTTCTGCTTTCAAACAAAACACCTCCACTATAATATATGAGAGGTGTTCGAAAATAGGACACCCATTATGAGATTTGGTGTGCTATCTGTTATTCGTCATTTCTACTAAATTTTCAATCGCAGTGGAAATCTGACCAAAGGAATGATTAACATCATCCAGTTTATGAAAGAACTTCTCAATTTCAGTTTCAATGGTATTATTTTGACCTTTGGACTGATTCATCTTGTCTACTAATTCTTCAAAAAAATGATAAATAGTCTTCATGTTCTGGGTACTATTAGTAACAGAGCCTTGGACCTCATCTACATATCCTATCACTTTCCCTACCTGTGCATTGGTTTTCTCGATAAGTCCAGTTACATCGCTGACAGAGTTCTTTGTTTGCTCAGCAAGTTTACGTACTTCATCCGCTACAACTGCGAAACCTTTTCCATCTTCACCAGCACGGGCAGCCTCAATTGCTGCATTTAATGCAAGTAAATTCGTTTGCTCAGCAATATCTGTTACCATACTAACAATCGATTCAATCTGATGCGATATTTCTGCCAAACTACTACTTTCATCTTTAATACCCTGCATTTTATCTTCCATTTCTTCCATGTGTTTTTCTTGTAATTGCAGATCTTTTCTCCGTTCTTGAGATGTTTTTTCGACGTTTTCAGACGTACTTGTTCCTTGCTGAGCGTATTGTAAAATATCTTCTAATTGATGTACCAGCTGTTCTGTAGAAGCTTTTGATTGTTGAAAAACTGCCGCTAAATCTTCAGATGTTGCATTAATTTGTTGATGTAATTTTTCCTTCTCAGCTTCTTGACGATCATGTAGCTGCTGGACTTCTGTTTGATAAGCTTCTAACACAAGTTGTTGCTCGAGGTTTAATATTTTCGATGTCGCTGCAATCGCCTGATAAAAATAAGCTTTATCTGTAATTTTTTCATAAAAAATAGCCATTAATGAATTTAATAAATCTTGAAAGGCACACATATACCATTTTGGTTGTAAGCCGATGCGAAAATGAATGTTGGCAATTTTCATTCTTGTTTCATAAAACGATTGATCGATCGTGCCATTAAACATTTCTTGGACATGCTTAGTTAATGTCTGTTTTAGACGGTCTTTCGAACTGTTATCCTCGATGATTTCCATCAAAGATACTTCATACTCAAGATTCCTGTAAAATTGTTCTACAATTTCTTCGATATGTCCCTCAACCCAAGGTTTTAGCTTTCTAAGGGTAATGAGATCTTCTTTAGTTAGATTAATCATTTGTAATTGTCTGTCGTACAAACTACCTTTTTCAACATCTAATGTTACATCTACTAGCTGATCATTTGGTTGAGCAATGCCCTTTTGCTTTTTCTTAAAGAAATTTTTCATTGATATTCCCCTTTTGGTGCTATAGTTTTACGCCAATTTTATCATAATGAATAACACTCATAGTCAAAAAAAAATAAACCTTACTCATTTTCATACTTAAGTAAGGTTTATTTACCAATTTATGCTAGTTTACCTATTTTTTTCTTACATCTACATTTCGTAAGAGTATATCCTGTTATTTCAAACCCTTTTTGTTTCAAAAAACGAATTGCTAAATTCTTCTCGACACGGTTGGAAGCAACAATATGAACTGACCTAGAAGGAATTTCGTGAAAATGTCTTCTTAGGTAAGGAATTGGAATTACAACCGCTTCTGCTACTTTATCATTGTCTGCCTCTTGATAATCACGAATATCTACCGTTAATTTTTCCCGATTTCGCTTCTTATCTATCTCCACACACGGTATCCCTTTAATCGGTACATAACGTGTATAGAATTGATGGCTCACCATAACGATGATCAGTAATAAAACAATCCAAAAGATTGACATGTTATGTTATCCTCCATTACCTATGATGAATGGTTCACAAATCTTATGCCATTAAAGTATATTCTCACCATAGTTTATCACTGTAAGACCATCACTGATCATAGTCTCACTTTATTGTTTAAGATTTTTAACTTTCTCCCAATAATGGACAATCGTCTTCATTCCTTTATCGAAATGGGCAACTGGAAAGCTTTCATTTGGTGAATGCAAGCGGTCATCCGGCGTTCCGAATCCCAGTAATACCACAGGAATTTGATAAATCGAGTCAATCCATTCTACAACAGGGATAGAGCCCCCCATTCTAACATATACTGCTTCTTTTTCAAAAGTTTCTGCAAAGCTCTCCGCTGCTTTCGTAATTAACGGATGGTCAGGATCCACTTTATATGCTTTTGCTGATAATGGTTCCCGTTTAATGGTTAACTCCACACCTTTTGGTACATGTTGCTCCAAATGCTTTACTAATAAATCTTGGATTTCTTGCGGATCCTGTCCTGGTACCAAACGACATGTTAGTTTAGCGGTAGCAGTTGACGGAATAATCGTTTTGGTTCCCTCTCCCTGATAACCACTATATAAACCATTGATTTCTAAAGTCGGTCTGGCCATTGTGTGCTCTTTTGCCGTATAGCCTTTTTCTGAAACAGTTTCTTTCACTCCAGTAGACTCTTCGTAATCTTCACTTGGGGCATCTTTAATTAACGTACGTTCCTCATCGGATAAAGGTTCAACCTGATCATAAAAATGAGCAACTTGGACGACTTCTTCTTCATTCTTCATCGTAGCTAACAACTGCGCCAATGCTATTGCGGGATTTTTTACCGCACCACCGTATAGACCTGAATGCAGATCATTGTCAGGTCCTTTCAAAGTAAATTCCAATCCGGTGAAACCTTTTAATCCATATAGAATAGTTGGTTGATCCTTAGCAACCATCCCTGAATCAGAAATGACCGCAAAATCAGCTTGGAATTTTTCTTTTTGTTCATGTAGAATATCATAAAGATTGGCACTTCCGATCTCTTCTTCTCCCTCTACACAAACTTTAACATTGATTGGTAATGAGCCTGTTGATTGTAGAAATGCTTTCAAGACTACAAGGTGCATAAAAACTTGCCCTTTGTCATCACTGGCACCACGCGCGTAGATCCTTCCATCTCTAACTTCAGGCTCAAAAGGTTCACTTTTCCACTGATCGAGTGGGTCTGGTGGCTGCACATCATAATGGCCATAAAATAAAACAGTTGGTGCTTCCTCTCCAGCATTCATCCATTCAGCATATACAAGTGGATGACCTTTTGTTTCTTGGACTTCGACGGTTTCAAAGCCTGCGTTCATTAAATAATCGGCTACAAACTTTGCTGCTGTTTTGACATCCTCTTTATGAGTTGAATCTGTGCTGACACTTGGTATATGTAAAAAATCTTGAAGCTCTTTTAAATGTTGCTCCTTATATCTCTCAAGGTACTCCATTACTTCTTTCATATTGATCACATTCCTTTCCCTTCTACCTTTCCATAGTTTAACATGGAATTGGTGAATCATTCATTAAAAAAGTTTAAAGCAAAAAAAGAGTGTTTTAATATGGTAATTGTTGCTAAAAAGGAATAATTAATTTATTATGGTGTTTATGCACCTAACATTTTACTAAATTTCAAAAGAAAGGAAGAGATTAATTGAAAAAATGGATGATGTTTTGTCTTACATTACTTATCAGCATTACGCTAGTTGCTTGTAATTCTGATGATGTTGACAGTAACGAAGAGGATACTGAGAGTGACAGTACTGAAACAACTGAAAACACTGAAGAGGAAGTAGTCGAGGAGGAGACTGATGCCGAAGAAGTGGCGGAAATCGACGACTTAAACGAAGATAATATAGAAACTGATAACGATACTGCTCCTTCTGAATTAGATATTGATCCCGATGGTGAAAATAATGTAACGCTGCAACTTGACCAAGAAGGTATGGTCTCTAAAATTGCTTATAAAGCCGAAGGGGACCGAGTTATCGAACAAACAGCAGATAGTATTATTCCTTATGATCTATTAGAAATAGCAGATAAAGAGGAAGCGGAAGCAATGTTCGCAGAAGGTGTGGCTCAGTATCAAGATGTAGAAGGTGTATCACATAGCATTGATTATCAAGACGATCAAATCGTCGAGACGACAAAAGTAGACTTTGAAACAACTGATCCGGATGACTTTGCAGAATTATCAGGGGCAATGATGGAAGATGGAGCTAGCGATTTTATTAGCCTGCAAAGATCGGTGCAAATGCTGCAAGAACAAGGATATGAGATTATAACAGAATAGCATTAGATACATAATGGGACTGAGCGGACATTTAGTGCGTTATTTGACTGAAAATCACCTGTTTTCCCATGTTAGCGGACATTGAATCCCTTATTTGCTTCATTTTGCCTTCCATTGACACTATTTTCGATGAATAGCGGAATAGATGTCCGCGACCACCCTAAAAACGACATTTTTGTCATAAATAGCGGAACAAATGTCCGAGCTCAGCCCAGTTTTACTTGAGAGTCCACGTTATTATGCAATTTATGAAAAAAACACTTACCTCTTGAAACAAGAGGTAAGTGTTTTTTGATGTTAGTCTAAACCTTTTGCTAAGTCTTCTATTAAATCATCAACATCCTCAATTCCGATGGATAGCCGAATTAATCCATCAGTAATGCCTAATTGTTCACGACGATCTTTTGGAATTGAAGCATGTGTCATACGTGCTGGAATCGAAATTAAACTTTCTACTGCACCAAGACTTTCCGCTAAGGTGAAATAATCAGCTCTACTCAATACTTGATCCGCTTTTTCGCCACTTCCGACATCAAATGCGATCATACCACCGTATCCTTCTGCCTGTTGTTTAGCAACATCATGCCCTGCATGTGATGTTAAACCAGGGTAATATACTTTTTCGACATTTGGATGTTGGTCAAGATAAGCAGCAATTTTGTTTGCATTTTTCTCGATTGCTTCCATTCGCAATCCTAATGTTTTGATACCGCGCATTAATAACCATGAATCCTGTGGACCTAAAACAGCACCAACAGAGTTTTGAACAAAGTGAATTTCTTCTGCTAGATGTTCGTCTTTTACAGCAACAAGCCCTGAAACCACATCACTGTGTCCACCGATATACTTCGTTGCACTGTGTAAGACAATATCTGCACCGAAGTCTAATGGATTTTGCAAATAAGGTGTCGCGAATGTATTATCAACCACTAATAAAAGGTTATGCTTATCAGCAATTTCTTTCATTTTTTTCAAGTCGGTTACTTTCAATAGTGGGTTAGTTGGTGTTTCAATATATAGCATTTTAGTATTGGGCTGAATCGCTGCTTCTACCGCTTCGATATCACTTGTATCAACAAAAGTGTGTCCCAATTCAATACGATTCAAAACTTTTGTTGTTAAACGATAGGTTCCACCATATACATCGTCTGTTAGTACGACGTGATCACCAGCTTTCAGTAACATCATCACAGTTGTAATTGCAGCCATTCCTGATGCAAAAGCAAAGCCTGCATTACCATTCTCTAGCTCTGCAGTAACTGTTTCCAGTGCATGTCGTGTCGGATTACCTGTTCTGGAATATTCATAACCAGTGTGTTTTCCAGCTTCAGGTTGTCTATACGTACTTACTTGATAAATCGGTACAGATACAGCACCAGTTCTTTCATCTCCTGTGATACCACCATGTACCATTTTTGTTTTACGTTTCATAACTATTCCTCCTACGAATCAAACATATAATTGTGATACGTCCTCTCAGTGGGATGGATTATTCTTCACTGAGGGCCTACCAAACAGATTCGGGTGTTATCCTTCTTCTTTGAAAAACTTCGGACGGCTAGCATCATTGATAAATATCTTTACTTAAATATCGCTCACTACTATCAGGAAAAATGGTAACAATGTTGCTGCCAGGTTCTGCTTTTTCCGCTTCTCGTAAGGCGGCAACCATTACTGCTCCTGATGAGCTCCCTACTAGCAAACCTTCTTTTTCTGCCAGTTGCTTTACCATATCAAACGCATCAGCATCATCAATAGTATGGATTGCATCAAATAATGCACGATCCATATAGTCTGGTAAAAATTCCATACCAATTCCTTCCGTTTGATGTGCGCCTGCTTCGCCTCCAGCAATAATCGATCCTTCAGGTTCCACAATTACTGTTTTTGTTTCTGGATTTTGATCTTTAAAATATCGAGCAGCTCCCATAAAGGTGCCACCTGTTCCTGCACCTGCAACAAAAATCGATACCTCATCATTTAAGTCTTGCTCAATTTCTGGTGCGATTGTCTTGTAATAAGTTTCTGGATTTGCTGGATTTTCAAATTGTTGCGCGGCATAACTGTTCGGGATTTCTGAAAGTAGCTGTTTTGTTTTCTCGATTGCACCACGCATCCCCTCATTTTTAGGGGTGTGGATAATTTCTGCTCCTAAAGCTTGCATTAATACTTGCTTTTCCTGACTAAAGTGTTCAGGAACAACAAAAATAACGCGAAATCCTCTATTAACTGCAGCTAAAGCAATTCCGATCCCTGTATTACCAGCAGTTGGTTCGATAATCGTTCCACCTGGTTGCAATTCACCAGATTCCAATGCTGTTTCGATCAAATTGATTCCTAAACGATCTTTAATACTGCCACCAGGATTAAAGAATTCTAATTTCGCAAAAAGTCGTACACCGTCTGGGAGTTCGAAATTCGATAACTCCATTAACGGTGTACCGCCGATCAATTGTTGTATATTTTTATAAAGTGCCAATCTTAATCCCTCTTTTATTCAGCAAACACGATGTGCCATTCATCTTTTCCAGCTAACATGTTCTTAGCAATGTCTTTTGCCCCTTCTAAGCTGTGGTTAGCTGCCCAGCCACATTGGACTTCATTACATGCTGGTACTTCTGTTGCTTCTAATACATCTTGCAGTGTTTTATCTAACGCTTCTACAACATCCTCAAAACTGTCATTGTTTAGAATAGCAAGATAAAAACCAGTTTGGCAGCCCATTGGACTGATATCCAACACATTGTCCATATGGTTGCGAATATTTTCTGCCATTAAGTGTTCAATTGAATGCAATCCTGCCATATCCATATGGTCCTTATTTGGCTGACAGAAGCGAATATCATATTTATAAACTTTATCCCCATTTTGTCCTGTAGTAACCCCTACAAGGCGTACATATGGTGCTTTTACTTTCGTATGATCTAAATTAAAACTTTCAACATTCATTTTTTTAGTCATCTTTCCATCACTCCTCTTCGAATTTTTTAGCTACAAATAACCAGACAAATTTATTTCGTTGTTTCGCTTCAAAATAAAATCCATTTTGTTCAAAAAGCTGTCGAATTTCCTCTAATTGAGGATAGTATTCTCTGCTTAAATCCTCCAGTAAATCGTGATAGCCTAACTCATGTGCTTCTTGTTTAATTTGTTGTTCTGCCTGTTCATTTTCATAAACCGTATCAGCAAATACAACGCGTCCACCATTAGCTAACAAGGAATAAAATTTAGCAACCGCTTTGTTCTTCTCAACTTTCGTTAAATGGTGGAAAGCATACGTACTAATAATCGTATTCACCGGCTTACTTGGTAATGGAAACTCAAGAAAATCACCTTCGTATAAATCTAATTGAGGCAATTTTTCTTTCGCTAATTCCCTCATCGGATCAGATGGTTCAATACCAATCACAGGTAATCCTTTCGCTAACACTTTTTCTGTTAAATTACCCGTGCCAACCCCGAATTCCATTACCGTTCCTTCTGCTAGCTGAGCAACTTCATTTAATATTGTATCATATCCTTCGAATACATCTCTATACTGAGGGTCATGACCCGTAACTGCCTCATCATACGTAGAAGCCCACTCTTCAAACACACCCAAAAACTCTCTCCCCATGGTAAACTCCTCCATCTATGTTAATCCATACTATTTTACTCTGTTTTATCGGAATTGACACTAATATAGCATAAATACCCTTAATATGCAAAAATACGACACGGATAAGAAAAAATCGCAAACCCCGCCGTTCCTTTATTACTTTAGTAGTAATGAGGAAATATTTGAACAGCTTGACCACCGCTCCGGCTGCCTCCTTCCCTTTCCGTGGGGTTTGCCCTTCAGCTAACTTTTTCGAGCCAAAACCGCTCGAAAAAGTGGATCTTCAGGCCAAACGATTCCCACAGGAGTGGAAGGGGGCGGCCTTCGCTTTATACATGTGCTACAACATTTGTCAGATCTGGCAGTTTGAGTTGTCATCCCTGTGAAAGTGCAAGTTATGGCATAGGAAATTACTAATAAGTTTTATAAAACCCAATATCCTTTTTCTATTATTCGTTGTAGAAGAAGAATAGCGAAGGCGACCGTTTCGACTGGAGCGAATCAACTGAGATAAAGGAATCACGGTGAGTTTACGAACCGATGATGAGGCGATTCGTGAAGTCGCCTAGTTTTTGGGCGCTCGGAGTTAGACATTCTGCGCAAAATTTATACTTTCCTTACAAGAAAAAAAAGAGCAAGTATCCGCAGATACTTGCTCTTCCTTAATTATTGTTCATCATTCGGGAAAACTCTTTCGATCATATTTCCAATACGTCTGAAAAAGCCTTCTACCGGCTCGCCTCTGTCTACATCATTAGCATACTCATCTGCTAAGTCAAAGAAATCTGGGTTTGTTGAAATATAAACATTGTCAATATCATTGTTAACAGATTTAACTGCTTCTGTGATATCTTTCCTTGTTTCTTCCGTTAATTCGTCATTGTTTCGGTTAGGGTTATCATTATTTGTTCGTTTATCCCATGATGCCGCTACATATGCATTATTATTTGTTGTTAATACATATACACGGTCAATTTCCGGAACTTCTGACTGAATTTGTTCAGCAGCTTCATCTGCTACATCATAGTTAGTACCATTACGTCTGGAGTTAGTCATATTATCGGCATCTCTGTTCGTTCTGCCATCAAACATGAATTGGTTGTTGTCATTTGCACGTGTATTACGGTTGATATTATCTTGACCACGGGCTGGATCTGTAGTTTGATTTCTATTATTAGCTCGATCATTAGCTGGATCATTAGATGTTTGATTGTATCCTATCGGTTGTGCTGGATTACCATTATATTCTCCATTTTCTTGGCCATATTCATTTCCGCCGCAAGCTACAAGTGTTAAGGTTGTAGCAAAAGTCAGCGCTAAAGCAGGCTTTGATAACTTCATCTGTTTCCCTCCTTTTTTTATGATCATCAATAGTATGGATTGAAACAAATTGACTTATGTTAATTAATATTTGGTAACGAGACCAACAGTTCTTTAGACTTTTTCATTGTAAACCGCACACACTAATTAATGATTCCCCAACTAAAATGTATACAACCAATATAAAAAAAGGGGGATTATCTGTTGAATATTGACTACGATAAAGCATTATATTATACGTTATGGGGGCAATGGGATGATTTGCTTGTGTTAATGGTCCGTACTAATGATGACTTGCTGTCAAAAAAAATTGAACAATTTTTACATGCTTATCACTACCCAAGCTCACAGGAATACCTGATCAATTCTCATGAACAACTAATGCAATATATTGACCATGCATTAGTCAGCCAAATGAGCCTAACTTCACAGTAGAAAATCGTCGAACCAAGAGACACTCCTAATTCGTGGAGCTTGTTCTATTATGTAAAAAGGCTTGTCGCCAAGTTTTAATGGTGACAAGCCTCCTTATTTACAAGCAGCTGGAAGTTAAACAATATAAAAACTGCCACCTCTAAGAACGATGACAGTTAAAGCTTACTTGTTATGGCCTTTACCAGGATGCTTTTTTTGCGATTTATCTTTTTTATTTGATTTGTTGTTATCATTAACTTTTGATTTATTCTTTTTATTCGATTTGTTATCCTGTTTACCTTTTGATTTTTTATCTGTATTACCTTTGTCATGGTGTTTATTCTGATTCTGCTTTTTTCCTTTTGACTTTGTTTTGGACTTTAGGCCTTTACCATTATCGTTTTTCTTTGCTTTGTTTTTTTCACTCACTTTTTGACCGTTATTATCTTTCTTTTTGCCATTATTCGTTGAGATTTGTTCTTTAGCACGTTCACTTGCATTAGCAGGTAAAATCACAGGATCGTTTGTTTCTTTTTTTGATTCGCCTTGATTAGTTTCCTCAATGGCTTCTTCATTCTCTTCATCTTCCGTTTCATCAATTTCGATTTCTTCTTGAGTAGTCTCTTGCTCTTGGTCTTGCTCATTATGATTATAAAAATTTTCAATTAGTTCTCTTTCCTCGGTATTTAAGGAAGTTTTAGGCGTATCATTTTCAGTTGCTAATTGCTTGACATCTGATCCTCCACTTACCTCTAACGACTGTGCTGCTAATTCGTTCATTGATACATGTTCTAGTTCAGATTGAGTTCTAAGTTCTTCTGAAACTTCATAAATGGCCACTTGGTATCCTAGATGTTGATAATAACTACCTAATTCATCTTCAAAATGATGGTCCTGTTTTTCTTCATCAATATAACTTACGGCCATTAAAACCGGACGATCAGCCTCTGCTTCTTCTGTGTCCATTGTTATTAAGTTAAGAATTTCATCTGTTAAAGATGTTATAGTACGGTTTTTAACCTCCAAATTATCCATCAATTGCTCAGCATCCTCATTCATCGGTTCAACGTCCAGCACATGATAATTTTCGTCAATCGTAATATTCATGCTTGGATTGATATCAATACTAACTACTGCATAAGCCTTTTCATCTGCTACCCATATGTACAATGGGCTTATCAACAGTAAGCATATTAACACCATAGGAACAAGTTGCCACTTTATTGATCCTTTAAAAAACAGAAAAAATGATTGCCAGATGGATTGTTTTTGTTGATACAAGGTTTCCATACCAATATCTTTTTCCTTCATTGGTATTGCTTTGTGGAACACACCATCTTTGTCCATCACGATTGTATACCGCGATTTATGTTCCACAATTATTCCTTTTTTCACAGATCTACCCCCTCAAGGTATTCTCTTAGATATACATAATCACCTGTAAGGATAATAAAGACCGTTAATATATACTTTCGATTTCTCTCCAATGTTTTTTTACTGACAGGTACAAGCTTTAATAATTGTTTAATGGGTACTCTTTTTTTACGAAGTACATATTCTTTTAATTCCGGGTCATTTATTAATTGTTTTGCAGCATATACTGCCGATTCTCGAGCATCTTGATGTTTTGGTGATATTTCGGTAAGTTCTTTGAACGAAATTTTAAACTTCTTCAGATGGTCTGATAATTCAAGAATTTCTTGCTTACGATTCCAGGATTCTTCTTCCAATTCAAATATTTTTTTTGCCTCTGATATTTGTAACGGACTTTCTTCCAATTCATCTTCGTCATTCATATTTAAGGCCGGATACATATATTGTCGTTGTTCTTTCCGGATATAGTCAATTACTTTGCGTTTAATAATCACTTGAGCAAATGCTAGAAATGAAGAACCTTTCTCCTTTGAATACATTTCTATTGCTTCATTAAAAGCAATCATCCCGACACTAAACTCATCATTTTGTTTTTTGATATATCTTTTACATACATCGGAAACGCATTTTGCAATAAACGGTTGGTATGCTTCGATTATATCATTTCGTAAATGCTCATCACCTCGCTGTATCAATTCAATTTGGTCTTCTAATCTATATTCTTTATCGATTAACTGGCTTTCTATCATATTCGGCACCACCAGTCCTTTATAAATTCGTATTGTATTTATGATTTTTTGTCTGTTATCTATAAAAATTAAGTATATTTTCACCAGTTTATTTTGTCACTTTATCCAGAATAAAAGAAAATTTTGTTTCTATCTACCATGATTCAATTACAATTCATTAAATTTTATTTTCAAAAAATAGATACATTTCCTTATTGTGATAAAATATTCACAGAAATTTCTTCACAGTAAGTAGTTCATTTGAACCTATCACTTTAAAATAGCTGGGATCAATATCTTTTTCCAAGGTGAGAAAAAAACGCTCAGTTTACATCACTAGATGTTCAAGATTTACGATTCCTCTAGCAGCCTTTATGAAATTATTTCAACTGCTTGATCACCACTCTGGCTACCCAGGGGTTTGTCCTTCAGCTAACTTTTTTTGAGAAAATTGTATAGCGACTCTTGCTTATAAAAGCTTTGATATCAACGGTTATATACTTCTTTACTTATAATAAACAAACTCCCAGCAATACTGAGAGTCTAAACGAATCATTGATTGATATTCATATATTCTATCGGCACGGCTAATCCTACTCGGCCGTGTTCCTCATTCTTTTGAGTTGCAAAAACAACCGCAATAACTTCGCCTTGCTCATCCAATACCGGACTACCACTATTCCCTCGATAAACTGGTGCATCTAACATATAAACTGGCTTCTCCCAAGTAGACAGTTGTGTCTTTCCTATTAAGTCTCCTTCATTGGCAATACCATTAAAACGTAGCGGATTACCGATAAATAGAACATTTTCCAGTTGATCTTCACTATTTTGATCGCTTAGTTCCAAGTAGGGGAGATTTTCCGCCTCTATGTCCAATAGAGCAAGGTCCATTTCTGGATAGGTTTCTATTACTTCACCATTATACAGACCTTCTTCCTGAAAAGCGACAGTGATCCTTGGCTGGTCCTCTATTACATGATAGTTAGTAATGATATAACCATCATCCGATATCGCAAAACCAGTTCCTTTGTTGTCCTCTCCTTCAATTACAACAACTGCTTCTCGATATTTTTGCACAGTTTCGTCCTGCATTAAGCGTGCAGATGTTTGAATAAACTCAATAGCTGGAATCGAAAAAGTTTGTGGAAGGATTGCAATGACTTGAATAAACATTGCAATTGCTATTAGCCATATTCCCCACCTTGGAACAAGTGGCTTTTTTTTCTGCTCTGTTTCTTTGTTCTCTTTTTCTTTCAGCTTTTGGCGTTCCTCTTGCACTAACTCATACATTTCTTCAGGATCCAACTCTTCGTATAAATCTTCATCTATAATATCCCATTCTTTATCATTCGAATGTTTCATATTACACCTCATCAAAAGCGATCTGTTGTTATCATTATATCATTTTGATTGATGAAAATCCTATCTTGTTTTATATTAGTTATTAATAAAGGAAGGAGTGGCATAATGTTATTAGACGAAATTCTTGATTATAATAAAAAATTTGTCGAAGAAAAAGGCTATGAGGTATATGAGACAGACAAATTCCCAAACAAACGGGCAGTCATTTTTACATGCATGGATACTCGTTTGGTTGAATTATTACCAAAGGCACTAAATTTACATAATGGTGATGTGAAGATGGTAAAAAATGCAGGTGCTATATTAAATGACCCATATGATAGTACTATGAAAAGTATCCTAGTAGCAATACACGCTCTCCAAGCAGATGAAGTATTCGTGATCGCCCATCATGGTTGTGGAATGAACGGTTTCGATACGGACAGCTTTGTAGATTTAATGAAAGAAAAAGGTATTGAACAAACTGCCATTGATAGTCTTGATAAGGAACCAAAAGAGTGGTTAACTGGTTTTAACGATGTTAGCGCCAATGTTGAACAATCTGTGCGTATTATTGATAACCACCCATTGTTACCAGAAGAAGTACCTGTACACGGTTTAATCATAGATCCAGCAACAGGGAAATTAGATTTAGTAAAAAAAGGATATTAAGAGGAAAGGCTTGGTGCTAACCAAGCCTTTTCATTGTTTAAATTTTCGATCGTATTAATACACATTTCTAATTATTGGAATGATTCTCTATTTTCTTTGATCTCACTTATGAAATATACTTTTTGGGAATCCTCTATTCTTTCTATAAAGTTAGACTATCCTTTTAAACTCCGTAATCAAATTCATCTGGATGGGCACCTATTCGTTTGTTGGTATCCATACTTTGGATTTTCTCAATATCTTCATCTGTTAATGCAAAGTCAAAAATATCAACGTTTTCTTGTTGGCGTTCCTTATTAACAGACTTCGGGATCGTAATGATGCCACCTTGATATTGCCAGCGCACAATAATTTGAGAAGGCTTTTTATTATGTTTTACTGCTAATTCCTGTAATACAGGATGATCAAAATAACGCGCCTTACCTAATGGTGCCCACGCTTCTACTTTTATATCGTGTTTTGCACAAAAATCTCTGACTGCTTGTTGTTGTAACTGGGGATGTAACTCCACTTGATTCACTACAGGAGTAACTTTTGCTTCTTTTAACAATTCCTCTAAGTGATGTGGCTCAAAATTACTTACCCCAATTGCTTTCGCCTTACCATCATGATAAATTTCCTCCAGCGCTTTGTATGTCTCCGTAAATTTACCTGGTACTGGCCAATGTACTAAGTATAAATCAACATAATCCATTTGCAGACGTTCTAAACTACGCTTAAATGCTGCTTTTGTTTCTTCGTATCCTTGCTCGTCATTCCAAACTTTGGTCGTCACAAAAATATCTTCTCGAGGAATACCACTATCTTTAATTGCTTGACCTACGCCCTCTTCATTGGCATAGAGTGAAGCTGTGTCAATATGACGGTATCCTAATTCTAACGCTGATTTTACCGCATGATAGACCTCATCTCCTGGCTCCGCTTTGTAGACACCAAGTCCAACTGCAGGTATTTCTGTTCCATTGTTCAGTTTTAAAGTAGTAGTTAAGCTCATTTGTAGAAACGCCTCCTTTTTTAATCAACCATTCACTTACTATTTTAATATGCTGTTGACATTTCCTAAAGTAAACTGCTTAATTAGCCTGATTTTTAATTATATCAATAACCTTTTCTTTCGCTTCACTGGAGCGGTATTGATTCATTTTGTCTTTTATTTCAAATTTATCTTTTTTCAATTCCAAAAGCGAAGTAACCAATGAATCCGTTGATAACTCTTCTTCCTCTAACACTTTTGCATAACCTTGTTTTTCAAAAGATTGGGCATTGACAATCTGGTCTCCACGACTTGCTTGACGTGACAATGGAATCAACAGCATTGGTTTATTTAGTGCCAAAAATTCAAAAATCGCATTAGCACCCGCACGCGAACAAACCAAATCTGTAATCGCAAGTAAATCTTTCAATTCATCTTGGACATATTCATATTGGACATACCCTTCTTGCTCATACGTCTCATCAATATTATCCTTCCCACAAATATGGACAACTTGAAATTGCTTTAACAATTCTTCTAAGCCTTCACGTACTGCCTCATTAATCTTTTTCGAACCAGCACTACCACCCATAATTAATAAAACATTTTTCTTGTTAGAAAAGCCGGTCATGTCAAAACCTTTTTCCCTGCTGCCAGTAAAAAGCTCTTCCCGAACAACGGCACCGATCCATTCTGCTTTTTGTTCAGGTAAATATTGTACTGTCTCTGGAAAAGTTGCTAACACTTTTTTTGCGAAAGGAATCGCTAATTTATTAGCAAGCCCTGGTGTATAATCTGATTCATGAATAACAGCAGGTACACCTCTCATGCGTGCTGCTACTAATACAGGAACAGATACAAACCCACCTTTGGAGAAAATGACAGCAGGTTTCTTTTTGCCAATTATCCGATGTGCTTGCCATGTCCCTTTTAGTACTTTAAATGGGTCTTTAAAATTTTCCTTAGAAAAATAACGACGTAGTTTTCCCGTAGAGATCGGATGATATGTCACCCCTTCTAAAGGTTCAATTAAATCCTTCTCAATGCCATTTTTCGAACCGATATAATCTATTGTCCAACCATCTTTCAAAAACTCAGGGATAATCGCTAGGTTCACCATGACATGCCCAGCAGTACCACCACCGGTAAAAATAATTTGTTTAGTGGTCATAAATAAAAACCGTCCTCTCTATTAACAAAATATGTTATAATCCTTCTACGACTGTAAAAAAAGGAAGAATGAATATGTATCAAACTAAAACACTCAAAGAAAAAATAAGACTCTTTATGATTATACTGATACCGATTCTAATCACGCAAGTAAGTATGTATGCAATGAACTTTTTTGACACGATTATGTCTGGTAGAGCGGGTGCTGCAGATCTTGCTGGCGTAGCGATTGGCTCGAGTTTGTGGGTACCGGTACAAATGGCGATTGTCGGTATTTTAATGGCAATGTCCCCGATCGTTGCTCAGTTAACAGGTGCTAATGAAGAAGAGAAAATTCCTTTCACTGTCCAGCAAGGGATTTATTTATCGATTGGATTAGGTGTTGTAGTTACGTTAATCGGTGCTTTTTTGATCGATCCTATTTTATCATTGATGGATTTGGAGGATCGAGTACAACATGTTGCGAAGTACTATATCATTTCGATTGGATTAGGGATGATTCCGCTTTTTGTTTATAACTTATTGCGTTCTTATATTGATGGACTAGGGCATACTAGAATTTCGATGGCAATCATTTTAATTTCCTTACCTTTAAATATTTTATTTAATTATATATTTATTTTTGGTAAATTAGGTTTGCCTGCATTAGGTGGAATTGGTGCTGGCATTGCTTCGGCTTTAACTTTTTGTGTCAATTTAATTTTATCCATATTGATAGTCCATTATGTCCGGCCATTTCGCGGTCACAAGATTTTCCATCGATTGATAAAACCATCTGTTAGAGAATGGTTGAGCCAATTACGACTTGGAATTCCGATCGGCTTTTCGATTTTCTTTGAAGTTAGTATTTTCTCTGCGGTAACCTTCATGTTAAGTGTTTATAGTACCAATACGATCGCCGCACACCAAGCAGCGATTAATTTCGCTTCGTTTTTATACATGATTCCATTAAGTATTGCGATGTCCCTAACGATTGCTGTTGGTTTTGAAGTTGGTGCTAAAAGGGTTCAAGATGCGAGGACCTATTCTTATATGGGAATTATTTCTGGTGTAGTGATCGCTTTTTTAGCTGGCGGTATTATTTATTTAATGGACGATCAGGTTGCTCGCTTATATAGTGATCATCCCGAAGTAATTGAACTTACTAAGCATTTCTTGTATTATGCGATCTTTTTCCAATTTGCTGATGCCGTTGGTGCACCGGTGCAAGGAATTTTACGTGGATATAAAGATGTTAACATTACCTTCTGGATGTCTCTCATATCTTATTGGTTAATTGGATTACCTAGCGGCTGGCTCTTCGCTAATTATACGAACCTAGACGCCTATGGCTATTGGTTAGGATTAATCGTTGGACTATCAGCAGGTGCGATTACGTTATTCGGACGGATGTATTACCTGCAAAATAAGCTAGCAAAACAAGTGTAATGTAATTTGGACACTTTTTGTATTTTTCTGGACACTTTCTAGTAAAATCTGGACACTATCGTCATTTTTCTGGACACTTTCAGGTACATTCTGGACACTTTTCCCCATTATCTGGACACTCGTCGAGAAAAACCGTGAAAGCCCACCCGATCCTGTCCAAAGTAGATATTTTGACATGAATAATAGGCGTAACAACCGCTGCGGCTTGCCCGCATCGTTTTCCCGCGTGTCTTCAGCTAACTTTTTCAAGCGGTTTTTGCTTGGAAAAGTTAGCTGAAGGTAAAAGGAAAGCGGGCAGCCGGAGCGATGCTTTCCGTCTACATATCATTTCAAAATGACCACCTATGATACAAAAACATTATCATGCCGCTTATAATATACTTTCCTTATAAACAAAAAAGGTGTAGTTTGGAAGCTACACCTTCAAATTCATTACAATTAATCTCTCTTCGGTCATTTCTTCGATTGAATATTTCGGTCCTTCTTTACCATTCCCACTATCCTTTACACCACCATATGGCATGAGATCGACGCGATATTGCGAACCATCATTGATCATCAATCCGCCTACTTCCACATGTTTCGCTGCATAATAAGCTGTATCGATATTTTGTGTGAAAATTCCACCTTGTAAACCGTAATCCGATTGATTGATTTCCTGAATACACTGCTTAATGTCTGAAAAAGGTATGACACTTGCAATAGGTGCAAAAACCTCTTCACAAACTACACGCATTTCTGGTTTGACATCAGTCAGAATAGTAGGTTGCAGTAATGTACCTTCTCTTTCACCACCAGTAAAAATAGTTGCACCTTTTTTCACTGCTTCTTGAATCCATTCTTCAGCACGTTCTGCCTCAATTTCTGCGATCATTGGACCGACATCTGTTTCTGGATCAGTTGGATCTCCTATTTTCAACTCATCCATATGTTCTTTTAGTTTATCTAGAAATAGCTCCTGCACTTCTTCATGCACATAAATTCGTTGTACAGAAATACATACCTGTCCAGCAAAAGCGAAGGATTGTGCTGCTATTGTTTTTGCTGCTAACTCCACATCAGCTTCTTTATCAACTATCACAGGTGAGTTATTGCCTAATTCTAATATTAGTCGGTTCAAGCCTGTTTCTTGTTTTAATTTCAAGCCTACCTTAGCACTCCCTGTAAACGTGTAAAGAGCGATACGCTCATCTTTCATCATTTGATTACCTACTGTTGAACCGGAACCAACTACTACTTGCAATAATCCTTTCGGTAAACCTGCTTTATCTAGAATTTCTGCTAATTTTAAAGCTGAAATCGGGGTTTTACTCGCTGGTTTTAACACGACTGCATTACCGGCAGCAAGAGCAGGGGCTACTTTATGCGAAACGAGATTAAGCGGAAAGTTAAATGGACTAATCGCTCCAACTACCCCTACTGGCACTTTGATCGTAAAAGCCATTCGATTTTCTGAACCCGGCGCTGCTTCGACAGGTACACCTTCACCATGGATACGTTTTGCCTCTTCTGCTGCTACTAAAAAGGTTTGAGCAGAACGATCAATCTCAGCTCTTGCCTGTTTTAACGGTTTACCTGCTTCTTTCGTAATGATCATCGCCAACTCTTCTTTTTGGTCAGCGATAAGTTGAGAAGCTTTATGTAAGATTTGATAGCGTTCATATGGAGAAAGCTTCTCCTGTTCAAATGCTTTAGCGGCACTAGTAATCGCTTTGTCAACGGCCTCTTCGTCTGCTTTCGCAACACGTGCATATACTTCTTGAGAATATTTATCTACTACATCTTGCCCTTCATTCGTATCTACCCATTTACCATCAATAAAAAGTTGAAACTGCTGCATCAGCTTAACACCTCTGTTTTCAGATTTATGAATGTTATTCCTCTTTTTTACTATCTTAAACGTTTGATAGCAAAAAAAGAAGCCTCACACATTATGAGACTTCTTTCAAAATTATTCTGCTGGATCATAAATGAAATAATCGAAATCAGCATGTTTGTTTTCACCTGATGTGTCTTGACATTGCATACCTACAAATGCACCAGTAAAGAATCCACCACCTTGAATATAATCATCTGATAGCTTGTAGGATTCAAATTCAACCGGTACTGTATGCCAAGTTTCTCCGTCAAAGGAATAAGAATACGTGTAAATAGCTGTTTTTACATCCACGCGTAAATAAACATATTCAACATCCTCAGGAATCTCAATTTCATTTCCTTTAATCGGTTGTCCAAATGTAAAATTATCGCAAGTCATTAACTCTAAGATCCGACCTTTTTCTTCATGCCACGAGATTTGGAAAGAAGTCCAATTCTCTGTATTGTAGTAATTGACAAGACCCGCTGATTGCTGGAAATCATCAGGCTGGAACGCTACTTTTGTTTCCGCTCTGAAATTAAAGTGTTGCCAGCGTCTTGCGATAAAGGATTGTGTAAATAATGAAGTAAGTGATTCTTTACCATATAAACGTAAATGACCAGGATTATCCTTCAATGAAACGATATCTTCACCTAACGGAATACGTAAACTTTGGAAATGAAGGTTTAATTCATCAGAATCGAAATCATCTTTTGTTGGATAATCTGGATCCCATTTTACTTCTTCGATATCTGGGCCTTCAATTTCTAAGGAAGGCTGGTTACCACCAACAACATACGGCCAATCATTTTTCCACTCTACACGCTGAATCGCTGTTTCTCGACCTAATGGACAGTACCCACGAGGATCTAATAATGGTTGTCCTTCCCTCGGCAACACGCGTCCAGTTAAATGAACAAGGAACCATTCATCTGTATGTGTCTGTACAATCGACGCATGTCCTGCTTTCTGTAATGGATTTCTTGGATACGGCCACGACGTAATAAGTGGATTTTCTGGATGCACTTCATATGGTCCTGTCAGTTCTTTTGAACGTGCGATGGTTGCACAGTGATCGAATTTCGTACCACCTTCTGCAGTTAATAAATAATAGTATCCATTCCATTTATATAAATGCGGTGCCTCCGTTAATTTTATATCAGTCCCTTTGAAAATAACTTGCTTTTTACCAACAAGCTTCTGCTGACTGTGATCATATTCCTGTAAAACAATTCCATAGAAGTTATGATGTCCAACGCGGTGATCCCATTTCATATTGACTAAGTATTTTTTACCGTCATTATCATGGAATAGAGACGGATCAAAACCTGAACTGTTTAGATAAATTGGATCTGACCATTCACCATCAATCGTGTCACAAGTTGCCAAATAGTTATGAGAATCTTTCCAGTTACCGTTTACAACTTTCACATCTGTGTAGATTAAATAGAATTGACCATCATAATGAGATAACTGTGGTGCCCAAATACCGCCAGAGTTAGGATTACCTTTCATGTTTAATTGACTAAGTCTATTAAGTGGTCTTGATACTAAACGCCAATTTTTTAAATCTTTCGAATGATAAATACCTACACCTGGGAACCATTCAAATGTAGATACAGCGATATAATAATCTTCCCCTACTCTGCAAATACTTGGATCTGGATTAAAACCTGTTAAAATTGGATTTTGAATTGTAGCCATTGTTTCACCCCTACTTTGTTTTGTAAACGTTTAATTTTACAATCCATAGTATAGCATAAAACTCGCACAAAGTATAATGGATAAACTAAGTTTTTGTGAAATTTTTGTTCAACGATTATATACTTCATGAAAACATACATTTTTTCTTGTTGAATAACAATAGTAATATGTATTTTATATCTAAGTGTATTATCAATCATTAGGGTGAGTGACTTCTATAGATGTTAACTTCATTTATTATATATGATAATTCATGGTGGTCTATTGGTGGATAACTGTTAGCACCTGCTTAATCGGTAGGTGCTTTATTAACCCTAAGGTACTATCGTCAATACTCACGGCCCTTTAAATTCCATTCATCCCTCATTTCTAAAACGTTTGACAACTATTAATTATATACTGATGAACTACATTGATTACAAATCGCTCTTTTTTGAATGACAACAGGAGTCCGACTCTTCAGGGTGATCATATTCGTCATGACGGCGGAGCCATGTCTTGCCATTGCCATCACTTCGTCCAGGTGGCTGTTCCCAGTCCTCCTGCCTGCCAAGAGCTGTTAAATCAAGGTAGTTGAAGATACCAAGTATTAGGTCAGTTCCACGGGCGTAAGTCGTATAGGTGTGAAAAATTCTTTCACCATCGCGAAGAAAGCTGCTCACGCCAGGCACTTCCATTGACTGTCCCGAATCAACAGGTATTCCCTTCTGAACAAGCTCGTCTTTTGTCAGGTAGTTGTATTCAATCGGAGTGATGGATTCGTCCAGCGTAACGTGAAAGTCATAGTTAAAGTCGCTATCGTAGGACGAGTACCAAGGAATATTCCAACCCATGCGCTCCTTGTAGCGTTGGAGCTTAGGAAACGGAGCACGGGAGATCAGAGCCAGTGAAGTGTTGCGTGCATGCAGATGCGCAAGATGGCCGATATTGTCCGCAGCCAGCGAGCAAGCCGGGCAACCTGCTTCCCAATCAGGATCGAACATGAAGTGATGAACGATAAGTTGAGGACGCCCTTCAAACAGGTCAAGCAGACTGGTCTTACCATTCGGACCATTTAAGACATAGTCCTTATTAATCTCTACCATAGGGAGTTGGCGGCGCTCGGTATTCAACGCATCCCGTTCCCTAGTGAATTCCTTCTCTTTGGCCAGTAATCTCTTACGAGCCACAAGCCATTCGTCTCGTGACACGACACTTGGTAGTTGCAGATGATTTTGCGTTTTTTTCATATAGTCTTCTCCTTTCTTTTGCTTTCTTAAGTTTATCACGCACAATGGCTATGGACTTCTTCTCGATTGCTAAAAACATTACCTTTATTTCATTCAACGCTCTTTCATTCAATTAATTGGCCCATTTTTGAATAGCATGACTGACGATTTTTTCCGACTTTACTTTATTTTAACTTAACGCCTTCAATCAAAGCGAGTACCCGATTATCTTTAAGGCTAGTGCGATTTCATTCAAAAATAACCTCTCCTCTTTTTTCCATTATTCTACAACGTTTCCATGAGAAAAACACCTACTTTTGTGTAGGAGCTTTCTTCATTACATCCTCTATAACATCTTCTAACGTTGACTGAGCCAGCATCTCTAAAATTCTCTCATTGGATCCATCTAAAGCACCTTCTTTTTTTTGATAGATCAATTGAATGTGGTCTTATTCAATATAATAAAAGAGTGACATCTATCACCAATCTTTGTGATGGATGCCACTCTTTTTATTTTTTGCACTAATTTTTTCCAGAATTCATTATCCATCATAACAAATTATAAAAAAACAGTCTATATTTTTCGTTAGATTTTTAATATAGTTTAGTTGCCGGCAAAAACATTACAAGGAGTGTTGTCCATTGAATTTTACGTGTCACCTCAATCAATCTGATTTACAGGACTATATAGAAAAGGTCTTCGGTACCAGCTATTTGGTTTCTAGTGTAACGAAAATACATGGTGGTACACAAAAGGTGGTCTATAAGATCGAATGTACCAATGGATTTTCTTGTGTTATGTATGTGTGGGATCTTACGATGAATTATTTCTCAGAAGAAATAGTAAACGAAGATATAACTGAGCGATCCTACGGCAGTGAGTTATTTGAATTAAACAATAAGTTTTTAACACAACTAGGAATACGTACACCCACTCTTTATGATCTAAATAATGAAAAAAGTCGTTACTCTTTTGATTATGCCCTTGTTGAATATATAGATGGGCAAACAGCAGAAACCTATTTCCATCAGCATGATTCATTAATTCAAGATAAATTGTTTCAGCGGATTGGGGATTTGCTGGATAGCATGCATTCCAACGACAGCCACACGTTCGGTAAACTGAATCATAAGGGGGCTAACACGACAAATTGTCATCTTTTGAAAATGGAAAACGCTAAAAGGCAGCTATCCTATGCCTCCCAATACGTAGAAAGCATTCGGACTAATCACAGCAAGCTGCTCCATGCTTTATATGAGCTTGAATCAAGGATTGAACCTAGAAGTCGTTATGGATTTATACATGGGGAACTGGGTCCTGACCATGTATTAGTTAATGACCATTTAGATCCATATTTGATCGACATCGAAGGGGCTTCATTCTTTGATATTGAGCATGAACACAGTTTTTTGCAATTACGGTTTGGGGATTATTACCGTTATTTGAAGAATGATAATCTCGATCCTAATCGGATGTTATTCTATCGATTCCATCATCATATATCATTAATTTCAGGTGGTTTAAAGCTTCTTAACAGGGGATTTCCTGACCAGGAATTTGCGAAAGGGCTCATCAATCACCACTCCCGATCTGCCCTGAGATTCATTCTAGGTAAGAAAAGCGCAGAGGCCCGATTAGAAACGTAGTGACTGGAACGAATTAACTGAGATAAAGGAATCACGGTGAGTTTACGAACCGATGATGACTTATCGTAGGGCAATTCGTGAAGTCGCCTAGTTTCTGGGCGCTTGGAGCTAGACATCTGCGCAAAATTTATACTTTCTTATCATGTTAAAAAGAGGGATACATATTAGAAATGTCTAATATGTATCCCTCCAAATTTTTATCTTGATCCTCTTATAAGAATAGACCTGCAATTGTTGCAGATAGGATAGAACCTAATGTTGCACCGATCAGTAATTTCATACCGAATTTAGAAACGGATGCACCTTTTTCACTATCAATCCCTTGTACTGTACCTGCAATGATACCGATAGAAGAGAAATTAGCGAAACTAGTTAGGAATACCGTAACAATCCCAACCGTTTTTTCTGAAAATTGACCAATTAACGGTTCAAGTTCTAACATGGCTACAAATTCGTTTGTAATAATCTTCGTACCCATAATACCACCAGCTTGGACCAGTTCTCCAGGAGCAATACCCATTAGGAAACCAATTGGATATAATACATAGCCCAAAATTTCTTGTAAGGTAGTACCTGCAAATATTCCTGCAATTGCCCAATTCACTAATTCTAAAGCCGCAATAAAGGCGATTAACATGGCAGCTACGATTAAAGCGATTTTACCACCATCTAATGCACCATTCCCCATTGCTTCAAAAAAGCTTTTAGCATCAGAAACATTTTTTACATCTACTTCATCATTTTCATCGTCCACTTTAACTGGTGCAATAAGGGATGCAATAATAAGGGAACTGAACATATTCAATGGAATAGCTACTAAAACATACTGTGCCGGTAGCATTTGAATATATGCCCCGATAATGGAAGCTGAAACAGATCCCATTGCTGAAGCACTTACAATATACAAACGATTATTATTTAAATGATGGAACTGTGATTTAATCGCAATAAGTGCTTCGGATTGACCAAAGAACATACTGTTTACTGCATTGAAAGATTCTACTTTTGGTAATCCAGTAATTTTGGATATGAGCCAGCCGAAATATTTAATAATGAATGGCAGGATTCTTAAATAAGTAAGTACGGATAATAAGGTTGAAAAGAAAATAATGACTAACAATACATTGAAAAAGAATACTGATGCACCTTCTTCAATAGCTAGTCCTCCAAGTACGAAGGCGACACCTTCGCTCGCAAAGTCAATTAACTTATTAAACACATCAGAAATAAAATTAATGATTGCCTCACCTATTGTTGTCATAAACATAAACCATGTCGTTACAACTTGTGCTAATAGCATGAGTCCGATTCCAACAAAATTAACATTTTTACGGTCATTAGACATCGCGTATGCAATAGCTAGTACTATAATGATTGCTAAAATTCCTAATATAATTCCCACAAAATTTCCTCCTTTAAAATAAACACAATTATTCCTACCTTACCCAATCACCTGTAGAATTACACCTTATTTTAGCATGAAAATGTTTTCTTGTGGGAGTGTTAATTAAAGTCTAAAAATTATGAAGATTGAAAAGATTTAGCTACTTGCACAAGTTCTTCTTCAGAAAGCGACTCTTCACTCGGTCGGTAAATCATTTGATATGTAATACCATCTTTTTCCCAGTACAATGTTTGGGAATATGGATGATCCTGATAATAACCTTCCATTGAATCGCTTATCGAAATGGTTTTGAAATCACTTTCTTCTTGATAGTCTTCTCCATTAATTAACTGTATGGTAAAAATGTCGTTAGCTTTAGTAAACATGGTAATATCAAATGCTTCATTATCAAGCTCTTCTAAATAGAAACGATCTGTGACAAGTATCTCAGCAGCAATTGGAACATACAATGGTAATTCTGCGGTAAATTCGAGGTTTTCCATAGCTTTCTCTACCTCATCTTTGTCATATGAATAAAACCCTTCAGGTATCGCGGATTGTCCATTACATCCTACTAAAACAAGAATTATTATGCTTGCTGTCATCACTTGCTGAAAAAACTTCATACTTGCCTGCCTCCATAAATTCATTAGTATACTATTAGACGATTAATAAGCGTAATAAGTTTCACTAAAGTAAACATCTAAATAATTCGTCAACTTTTAGCACTTATTATAGCATGTTTCGTGAATATTAGTCATTTCTTCCCAAAAAGAAAAGCGCAGAGCGCCCGCTTAGAAACGTAGCGACTGGAGCGAACCGATGATGACTTATCGTAGGGCGATTCGTGAAGTCGCCTAGTTTTTGGGCGCTCGGAGCTAGACATCTGCGCAAAATTTTATACTTTCTCGTCCAAAAAGAAAAACTGAGCAATCCACTCAGTCCTTATCACTAAATGTTCAAGATTTAAGCTACTATCAACTGCTTGACCACCACTCCGGCTGCCCACTTCCTTAGCTCAAAACAAAAGCGCAAGCGTAAAAAACGCCGACACTATTTAGCATCGACGTTACTTTTATGGAAGAAGTGCTTCATCGCATAGAAAACATCTTCTCTATTTTTCAGCACGTATTGTTTGAATCGAGGGTGATCAACATCTTTGAACGCTTGCATTAATGTGGAATACCGGTTATATTGATTTACTTCCCCATAGCAAAACATACTAGCACTCTCTAATAACTGATAAACGGCTTCTAATGATCTCCGATTATCAGAGGTTAAATTATCACCATCTGAAAAATGAAATGGATAAATGTTATAACGGCTTGCTGGATACTTTTCATTGACAAGTTCTAATGCTTTTCGATAGGCAGAAGAACAAATCGTTCCACCACTTTCTCCTTTAGTAAAAAAAGATTCTTCATCTACCACCTTTGCTTCTGTATGATGGGCAATAAATTCCACATCTACTGTTTCGTATTTTTTCCGTAAAAAGCGAACCATCCAAAAGTAGAAACTGCGAGCCACATATTTTTCGAATTGCCCCATCGAGCCACTTGTATCCATCATGGCTAACACCACTGCTTTTGATTCCGGTTTTTCAATATTATCCCATGTTTTATAACGTAAATCATCTGGATATATCGGTGCAAAAGAAGGATTCCCTTCTAGAGCATTTCTGCGATAAGACGCTAACATCGTTCTTTTCTTATCAATGTTTCCTGTTAAACCTTTTTTGCGTATATCACGAAACTCCACATCAGTGATCGTAATGTTATCTTGTTCTTTCTCCATCAAATTGGGCAATTCTAGTTGTGAAAAAAAAGCTTCCTCTACTTCCTCAAAATCTACTTCTGCCTCATAATAGTCTACTCCAGGTTGATTTCCAGCTTTCTCACCTTTTTGTCCCTTTTTTGCTTTTTGTGGGTCTTGAGCAACGACATCTCCTACTTCACTGTCTCCATCTCCTTGACCTACATGTTTGTTTTTAGATTGACTGTAGCGTATTTTATATTCGTCCAAGGAGCGAATTGGTATTCGAATAATTTCTTTTCCTCGAGACATGATAATATTTTCCTCGCTAACAATATCTGGTAGTTTCTTTTTTAATACTTCCTTTATTTTGTCTTGATGTCGTTTTTGATCATCAAACCCTTTTCGATGGAGGGACCAATCTTCCTCTGCGATCACAAAGTTACCATCAGCCATCGAATTCCCTCCTTCGCTTGTATTATTTTATTGTATGCAACGAAAAAGAGAATGATTAAGCATTTTTAACAGAAATTAAATGGATTATAATGTAATAATTTTACCAATGGTGCATAAAGAATTTAGCCTAGTAGATACAAAGGTCAAAGTAGTGAAAATACTGTTTGTTTTAAACTAAATGCAAATTCACCTATGAAGTAAGTAATTTTGACATATATCGTGATCATAACCACCACTACGGCTGCCCACTTCCCTTTCCGTGGGGTTTGCCCTTCAGCTAACTTTTTCAAGCCAAAACCGCTCGAAAAAGTGGATCTTCAGGCCAAACAATTTCCACAGGAGTGAAAGTGGGCGGCCTTCGTTAAGCTATGCTCCACAACACTAATCCGAAATCAACCAGTCGATTTCTCACCATATGTAGCAGGAATTACAGCCGATTAGAACTATAGTAAAACTATAAAGTTTAGTTTCATAAGTTCATTTCTTTTTATAATCAGAGGACCAAAATAGCGTAGGCAGAATACAGAGACTCCTGTGGGACTCACGAGAGCTGAAGATCCACTTGGTGAAGTGCCTTTCTTCACCAAGTTAGCTGAAGTCGAGCCCACGGAAAGCGCAGTATTCTGCCGAAGCGTT
>NZ_WJEB01000030.1:0-88959 GCF_010994085.1 Gracilibacillus saliphilus
TCTTAGTCATAGGGACTAGGGAGTTTTTTTGTATGCTAAAATATAATTGAAAGGAGATATCTAAGATTCTTCTTGAAGATACGTAACGATCCCTTCCATATCACGGAAGTGCTCTTTAGATTTAAACAGGAGAATATTTACACACTTCAGGTTAGAAGACAAAAGTTTGTTAAAATTTATTTATTTTTGTGACAGGACATAATATATATAATAGAACAAAACCAAAAAAGGAGTAATGTAAATGAACCATATATCGAAACTCAATGAAACGTACTATGGAGACATAATGGATTTATCACAATATGCCTTTCAATATAGATTGTCAGAAGAAGAAATAGCAGCGAAGAAAGAACAAATGAGCAATCATACTGTATGGGGATGGTTGGAAAATGAACAATTGGCTGCGAAGGTTCATGTTGTTCCCTTAAAAGTATGTATTCAAGGTGAAATAATGAAAATGGGAGGTGTTGCTTCAGTTGCATCATGGCCTGAATATCGCAGAGGCGGAAAAGTGAAACAACTGCTTAAGAGAGCGTTACAGGAAATGAAAACGAAAGGGCAAATAATCTCCTATCTACATCCATTTTCTGTACCATTTTATCGAAAATATGGCTGGGAAATAACCTTTGACAAAGCAGATTGTAAAATACCAATTCGAAGCTTAAAGAAACGTTGGGATGGGATTGGATTTGTAAAAAGAGGTAATAATAATGATCAGACAATATCAATGTTAGAAAATATATATACAGAATATGCGAGTGCGTTTACAGGTCCATTAGCCAGAGATCAACATTGGTGGAAACATCGGATTCTTAACAAAGATGACTTTATAGCGATTGCATATCATGATGATCATACACCAGAAGGATATATAGTATACAATGTAAAAGATAATATTTTTACAGTTAAAGATATTGCATTTTCAACCATAAATGGCCAGAAGCTACTGTTACAATATATGCATGATCATGATTCCATGGTGGACGACATAGTTGTTAGTTTACCAACTAACGATGGAATTATGCTTTTAGTTGAAGAGCCTAGATTTGAACAGAGGGTAACACCTTATTTCATGTCTCGTATTGTCGATGCAGGAGCATTTCTTAGACAATTTCCATACAAGAAATCAGATTATTTTTCTACTTTTGCTATTCATATAGAAGATGAATTTCTTCAGGAGAATACAGGGGTATATCAGTTATCCATGAATGATCATGATGAGATGAAAATTGATCAAGTAGATAATCAAGATTCCTTACCAACGGTAACAATGAACATACAGCAAATGGCACAGATTTTTCTTGGTTATAAACGCCCTTATGAATTATCACGATTAGAACTGTTGGATGGTGATCAAAAAGCTATTGGACAGTTGGAGGAAATCATTCCAACCAGTCATACATACTTTCCTGATTTCTTCTAAGATAGGTCGGTTTTCTGTCCCTCAGTACATTTCTGTGTTGTTTTATAAATACAGGGTATATGGTTGGTATCAAGATTTATAAGTATATATAAATGTAAAGGGGGGCTTTTTATGTGGGATCAACTATTTGATGCGGAGTTTGTAGAGTCTGTTACAAAGCTGATGATATCGCTTTTTTTATCAGGATTGATTGGTTTTGAGCGGGAAGTAAATAAACATTCTGCTGGCTTTCGAACACATATATTAGTAGGAGTCAGTTCCTGCTTGATGATGCTTTTATCTGTTAATGGCTTTCAACACTTTATTGAAAATTACCAGAACATTCAATTTGATCCAGCTCGTATTCCTTCCTATGTCATTAGTGGTATTGGATTTCTAGGGGCAGGTACAATTATTGTCCATGGAGGTACGATTAGAGGTCTGACAACAGCTGCATCTATTTGGGCAGTTGCCGGTCTAGGGTTGATTGTTGGTATTGGTATGTATAAAGAGGCTTTAGTGACAACATTGATCATTCTAATTAGTTTAGTTGTCTTGAATAAATTTGAAAAAAGGCTACACCGTAAGAGTCATCATATTGTCTTCGAAGTGAAGCTTTCTAAGGGAAAAAATACTTCAACATTCCTTAACCGTGTACAATCATTTCCGATTGAAATACGTGAATTTGATATTTCTAATGAAAGTACCGATACAACAAAAATTAAAATGTATATTGACGCCATTCATCAGAAAAAACGTGAAAATTTGTATGAATGGTTATTAGAGCAGGAAGAAGTAAAAAAGATTAAAATCCGTTTTCGTTCATAAGGGTTTGAGAGACAGCAAGAAAGGTTATAATAATGAAGACCAAATAGTTTTCAATAAGACCAACTTACAGTATAATAAATATATATAGTCAAATATAGTCAAAGTCAGATTGGAGGAGGGAAAATGCGTAATATTTCAGATATTATTGAAGAATATTTGAAAGAGATCATGCACAGTAACCAGCATAAAATCATTGAGATAAAGCGAAGTGAAATTGCTGATCGCTTTGAATGTGTACCTTCTCAAATTAATTATGTCATCAACACGCGGTTTACTTTGGAAAAAGGGTACTTAGTAGAAAGTAAACGTGGTGGTGGGGGCTATATCCGCATTAGTCGCATTACCAATGAAGATAAAGCAAAATTAATAGACGAGATTATTGAAATGATCCAACCTAAGATATCACAGCAAAAGGCGGTCAATATATTAGAGCGTCTCTTGGAAGAAGAATTAATTACCGAACGGGAAGCAAAATTAATGGTTGGTGCGATTGATCGTAATACCCTCTCATTTCAATTGCCAATTCGGGATGAGATTCGTGCCAGAATTTTATCAGCAATGCTTAATGCCTTAAAATATCAATTTTAGGAGGTGTACGGTATGGAATGCCAAGAGTGTAAACAAAATCCGGCAACCGTTCATTTCGCACAAGTGATAAACGGTGAGAAAACAGAAATTCATGTTTGTCAGCAATGCGCAAAAGAAAAGGGTTATGTGTCACAAGAAGAAGATGCCTATTCACTACACCACCTTTTATCAGGACTGTTCAACCCCAAACCTAATGCAATAAATCATCAGTCACATAAAACAGCAGGTAAAGAATTACAATGTGAGAAGTGTGGCATGACGTATCAACAGTTTGCTAGAATTGGGAAGTTTGGGTGTGCATCTTGCTATCATACATTCTCTGAACATTTAAATCCGCTCTTTCGAAAAGTGCATAGTGGTAATACTGCCCATGAGGGGAAAGTACCAAAACGCGTAGGGTCCGATATTTATCAACGTAAAAAGTTGCGAGATTTAAAAGTGAAATTACAGCAAGCAATTGCAGAGGAAGCTTTTGAAGAAGCAGCTAAAATTCGCGATGAAATAAGGTCATTAGAGAAGAATCTAAATCACCACGAGGAGCGTGATGATTCGTGAGTTTAGAGCAATTTATCAATGAAGCGATTAGTCCATGGTTAAAAGAGGACGGTCCTGACAGTGATATTGTCATGAGCAGTCGTGTTCGTTTAGCGCGAAATTTTGAGCAGTCCCCTTTCCCATTAATTGCGGATGAAAAGCATATGGAGAATATTCTTTATTTTATGGAAAAGGAATTTAATCACCGCTCTTATTTACAATATAAAGATTTAGAATTTGTCAAAATGGCTGAGTTAAAGCAGGTAGAAAAGCAAGTATTAGTGGAAAAACATTTAATAAGTCCACATTTAGCTGATAAGTCGAAGCAAGGTGCTGCACTTATTTCTAAAAATGAACAAGTATCGATCATGGTTAATGAAGAGGACCATATTAGAGCTCAATTATATTTTCCAGGTTTTCAATTAGAAAAAGCTTTGGAACAGGCGTTTCAATTAGATGACTGGTTAGAAGAAAAAATAGATTATGCCTTTGATGAAAATAGAGGATACCTTACAAGCTGCCCTACGAATGTGGGTACGGGGTTAAGAGCATCTGTGATGATGCATTTACCAGCACTTGCGATTACGCGTAAAATCAACCGGATGATCCCTGCTATCAATCAATTAGGTCTAGTAGTTCGTGGTATTTATGGTGAAGGCAGTGAAGCTTTAGGTAATATTTTTCAAATTTCCAATCAGGTAACATTAGGACGGTCTGAAGAGGATATTATCGAAGATTTGAAAGGTGTTGTCGATAAATTAATTGAGCATGAACGACATGCTCGGAAATTACTGATGGAGCAATCAGAACTGGAATTAGAGGATCGAGTATTTCGTTCCTATGGCATATTGCAGCATAGTCGGATTATCGAATCAAAAGAAACAGCAAAATGCTTATCTGATGTCCGACTAGGTATTGATTTAGGATTCATCCATCACATCTCTAAATCTATTCTGAACGAATTAGTTGTCTTGACACAACCGGCATTCTTACAACAATATGCGAAAAAAATGCTGACACCGAATGAACGCGATGTTTTTCGAGCGTCCTTAATTCGGGAACGCTTTACATTGGAGCAAAAGGAGGAATATTAAAATGATGTTTGGACGATTTACAGAAAGAGCGCAAAAAGTTTTGGCATTATCACAAGAAGAAGCGGTACGATTAGGCCATAATAATATTGGCACTGAACATATTTTATTAGGACTTGTAAGTGAGGGAGAAGGTATTGCGGCCAAAGCACTTCAAGCGATTGGTCTTGGCGCAGATAAAATCAGAGATGAAGTCGAATCTTTAATCGGTAAAGGCAGTGAAGTATCCCAAACGATTCACTATACCCCACGAGCAAAGAAAGTCATTGAGTTATCGATGGATGAAGCACGTAAATTGGGTCATTCTTATGTAGGCACAGAACATATCTTGTTAGGGTTGATTCGAGAAGGTGAAGGGGTAGCTGCTCGTGTACTAAATAACTTGGGTGTTAGTCTTAATAAGGCACGTCAACAAGTGTTACAACTTTTAGGGAGCTCAGAATCTGGTGGTTCTCAAAATGGTCGTAACAGCTCAAGTAATAGTGCGAGCACCCCAACATTGGATTCGCTTGCCCGTGATTTAACCTCGATTGCCAAAGAAGGGAACATCGACCCTGTGATCGGTCGTGAGAAAGAAATCGAACGCGTTATCCAAGTATTAAGTCGTCGTACAAAAAACAACCCTGTCTTGATTGGTGAGCCAGGTGTTGGTAAAACAGCAGTAGCGGAAGGCTTGGCACAACAAATTGTTCAAAATGACGTGCCAGAGATCCTTCGTGATAAGCGAGTTATGACACTTGATATGGGAACGGTAGTAGCAGGTACTAAATATCGCGGTGAATTTGAAGATCGCTTGAAAAAAGTGATGGAAGAAATACGTCAGGCAAGTAATGTGATTCTTTTTATTGACGAATTGCACACACTAATTGGTGCAGGTGGTGCAGAAGGTGCTATTGATGCATCCAATATCTTAAAACCATCATTAGCTCGAGGAGAATTGCAATGTATTGGTGCAACCACATTGGATGAGTACCGCAAGTATATCGAAAAAGATGCGGCATTAGAACGACGTTTTCAGCCAATTCAAGTTGATGAGCCATCTGTTGAAGAATCCATCCAAATTTTACAAGGTTTAAGAGATCGTTATGAAGCACACCATCGAGTGACGATTACAGATGAGGCAATTGAAGCGGCAGCAAAGCTTTCGGATCGTTATATTACGGATCGATTCTTGCCAGATAAGGCTATTGATTTAATTGATGAGGCAGGCTCTAAGGTAAGATTACGTTCTTATACCACACCTCCTAACTTGAAAGAATTAGAACAGAATTTAGAAGAAGTACGTAAAGAAAAAGACGCCGCAGTTCAAAGTCAAGAGTTTGAAAAAGCTGCAGCGTTACGTGATGACGAACAACAATTAAGAAAAGAATTAGAAGAGACGGAAGCGAAATGGAAAGAAAAACAAGGACAGGAGAATTCAGAAGTAAGTGTAGAAGATATTGCTAGTGTTGTATCGACATGGACTGGGGTACCGGTATCGGCACTTACTAAGGATGAGAGTGAAAGGTTATTAAACATGGAAGAAATCTTGCATGATCGATTAATTGGCCAAGAAGAAGCAGTAAAATCTGTTTCCAAGGCAATTCGTCGTGCTAGATCAGGCTTAAAAGATCCAAAGCGCCCAATCGGATCGTTTATTTTCTTAGGACCAACTGGTGTCGGTAAAACAGAGCTGGCACGTGCATTAGCTGAATCTATGTTTGGTGATGAAGACGCAATGATTCGTATTGATATGTCAGAGTACATGGAGAAACATGCAACATCACGACTTGTAGGTTCACCTCCAGGATATGTTGGTTATGAAGAAGGTGGACAGTTAACCGAAAAAGTAAGAAGAAAACCATACTCTGTAGTACTATTAGATGAGGTAGAGAAAGCACATCCAGAAGTATTTAATATCTTACTTCAGGTATTAGAAGATGGCCGCTTAACCGATTCTAAAGGACGTACGGTGGACTTTCGAAATACAGTGTTAATTATGACATCCAATGTTGGGGCAAATGAATTAAAACGTAATAAGTATGTAGGCTTTAGCCTTGGTGATGAGGAACAAGATTATAAAGATATGCGTTCTAAGGTAACTGCGGAATTGAAGAAAGCCTTCCGTCCAGAATTCTTAAATCGTATAGATGAAACGATTGTTTTCCACTCATTAGAGAAGAAACACATGAAACATATTGTAGAGCTAATGGTAAAAGAATTACAGAAACGTTTAACTGAACAGGAAATAGACTTTGTATTATCAGATAAGGCAATTGAAAAAATTGCAAATGAAGGATTTGATCCTGAATATGGTGCAAGACCATTGCGCAGATCCATTCAAAAGAACGTGGAAGATTTACTATCAGAAGAGTTGTTAAAAGAAACCATTAAAAAAGGTCAAAAAGTAACCATTGACATTGATGAATCAGGTGAATTCAAAGTCGTATAAATCTTAAAAATCGGAAGGGGTTCCCTTCCGATTTTTTCAATAAGGATCATTCCCCTTCGATCACCTTTATAATGGATGCTAGAGAGATGATAAATCTTTAGCTTTTAGTCATAAGGACTGAGCGGTTTGCCCATAATGGTTTGTATTTAGAATAGTGTATAAAGTACAATGCATTTATGTGCAAGAAGGCAGAGTTTAAAGATTATCCTTTTTTACACTTTTTACATACATCTTTAACTAAATTGATAGATCTCTGTAACTTATAAGGGGGTCTTTTCGTATATAATGAAAGGGAGCGATACTTTTGGCTAAGCGAAAATCTAAATTTGTTTGTCAATCTTGTGGTTATGAATCACCAAAATGGATGGGAAAATGTCCTGGATGTCATGAATGGAATACGTTGGTAGAAGAAGTGGAAGCTACCAAAACAGCAAGAGGTAATTGGGCAACAGGCTCAGGTACAACACACAAACCAGAAAAAATATCGAGTATTCAAACACAAGAAGAACCAAGAATTAAAACGAAAATGCAAGAGTTAAACCGAGTGCTTGGTGGTGGGATCGTACCTGGTTCGCTAGTGCTAATTGGTGGGGATCCTGGTATCGGGAAATCTACGTTATTATTGCAAGTTTCCAGCCAATTGTCACAGCGTGATTTAGACGTGTTATACATTTCTGGAGAAGAATCAGCAAGACAGACAAAACTAAGAGCAGACAGGTTAGATATTTCATCTGAAAAACTATACGTACTTTCTGAAACAAATCTAGTAGATATTGCAAATCAAATTGATCAACTGAAACCAGGTTTTGTTGTGATTGATTCGATTCAAACTATTTATAAAGAAGAAGTAACAAGTGCTCCGGGTAGTGTTTCACAAGTTCGCGAGTGTACAAGTGAACTAATGCGCCTTGCGAAGCATAATCATATACCTATTTTTATTGTTGGGCATGTGACGAAAGAAGGATCGATAGCCGGACCCAGATTGCTTGAGCATATGGTAGATGCTGTATTGTATTTTGAAGGGGAAAGACACCATACTTTCCGAATCTTACGGGGAGTCAAAAACCGATTTGGTAGCACAAACGAAATGGGCATATTTGAAATGAAAGAAGAAGGGTTAACAGAAGTATTAAACCCATCTGAAATTTTTTTAGAAGAACGATCACAAGGTGTCGCTGGTTCCACTATTGTCGCATCGATGGAAGGAACAAGACCAGTGTTAGTGGAGATTCAGGCACTAATTTCTCCTACCAGCTTTGGTAACCCACGGAGAATGGCGACAGGAATTGATCATAATCGTGTTCCATTATTAATGGCTGTATTAGAAAAAAGAGTAGGTTTAATGTTGCAAAATCAAGATGCATATGTGAAGGTAGCAGGCGGAGTGAAATTAGATGAACCTGCCATTGACTTAGCGGTGGCGATTAGTATTGCATCTAGTTTTAGAGATCGAGCTCCACATACAGATGATGTATTGGTAGGTGAAGTTGGACTTACGGGAGAAGTCAGAAGAGTATCGCGCATTGAACAACGTGTACAAGAAGCCGCTAAATTAGGGTTTAAAAGAGCTATCATTCCTGCTAAGAACATGGATGGTTGGACAGTCCCGGCGTCTATTGAAATCATAGGGGTAAATTCTGTGCAAGAGGCAATTAAAGTAGCATTAGGAGATTGAAAGTTTTAGGGGTATGGTTTCAAAGTGTGCTCTCTAAGAAAGAGTTATTCTTTCTAAAAAGTACTAAAAAAATGTTTAAAATTTTAGTAATAGGAGAGACTAGTCTATAGGAGGTGACTGTGGTGCTAAGACGATTTGTGCAACTATTTTTTATTATTGCAGGTGGTACCGCTGGATATTTATATATTCCAAGATTATTGGAGTTAATAGGGTTTGCTGAAGGTACATGGTTAACGTCTCATTATATAGGACCCTATGTGGGGTTAGTATTAGGAGCAATTATTTTATTTATTCTTTCTTTATGGATTTCTGATTACATTATGAGATTCTTTGCTTGGATTGAAGAGCTATTAATGAAAGCTCCGGTGTCGGATTTATTATTTGGTAGTTTAGGTATTATCATTGGTTTGATTATTGCGTATTTCTTAAACGACCCGATTCAATCGATTGATATCCGAGTTGTTTCACAGGTGGTACCGATCTTTTTAAGTGTATTACTTGCCTATTTTGGATTCCAAGTAGGGTTTAGAAGAAGAGATGAATTTTTAAATTTATTTACTTTACCAAAAAAGGAAAAGAAAAAAGTTTTGACAACTGAAGAATCTCATCCTGAATTGCCAAAGCCAAAAATATTAGATACGAGTGTAATCATTGATGGACGAATTGCGGATATATGCCAAACAAACTTTTTAGAGGGAACCATTATTATTCCTCAATTTGTTTTAGAAGAATTACAGCATATCGCGGATTCATCAGATGCATTAAAACGTAATAGAGGTCGCAGAGGCTTGGATATACTAAATCGCATCCAGAAGGATTTACCTATTAATGTGGAAATTTATGAAGGTGATTTCGAGGAAATCCAAGAAGTCGACAGTAAATTAGTTAAGCTTGCAAAAGTGATGAATGGAATTGTCGTAACGAATGACTTTAATTTAAATAAAGTTTGTGAGTTTCAGAAGGTGCCTGTTTTAAATATTAATGACCTAGCAAATGCCGTTAAACCGATTGTGTTACCAGGTGAAGAACTAGCGGTACAGGTTATTAAGGACGGGAAAGAACAGAACCAAGGTGTTGCTTACTTAGATGATGGTACGATGATTGTCGTAGAAGAAGGTAAGAACTATATCGGACAGAACATCGAAGTCGTGATTACAAGTGTGTTACAAACATCAGCAGGCCGAATGATCTTTGCCAAACCAAAATTGCTTGAAAAAGCACTCTAAAAAAGGTATAACTTATAAAGGATAGACAAAAGTGATAACATGATTGTTATCACTTTTTGTTAGTTTATAATTCACCTTCGGATACTTGCAAAATGAATACAAACCCACAGATAATTCATAAACTGCCCAGTAACGTGAGCAAGGATATGTTCTCCTCCGTACTGAATTTTGATGAGTGCATAATCGTCGCTGCGGAAAAACACTCCCTTTCCGGGGGCACGGCCTCAGCTAACTTTGCAAAGAAAATCACTTTGCAAAGTGGATCTTCGGCTCGCGCTGTTCCCCAGGAGTGTCGCATTTTTCCGCAGCTTCGAATAGTGTTCTGGAAAAAAGAGAGGGAAGCAAGCGTATATATTCCAGTAATTCTTTCTAATTCCTAGTTCAGAACACTAGATGTAGCTGAAGCCGAGCCCACGGAAAGCGCAGTATTCTGCCGAAGCGTATTTGAGCACTCATCATTAATCAGAGTGGGAACTATATAGAATGGGTAAATAAAATCCGATTCATTCTGTTCTATGGAGATGTTACAATCAATAGAGGAAAAATAATAAAAGATGTTTAGAACGAGATTGGGAGAGAATGATAAGCTAGTTAATTAGAGATTGGGGTGGCCGCATGGTAAAATATAATGTGATCGTGTTAGCGGCAGGACAAGGTAAACGCATGAATGCAGGCAAAAACAAACAATTTATCGAACTATTAAATGAGCCTTTAATTATACATACCTTAAAAAACTTTATACAGGACAGTTGGTGCCAAAACATTTACTTAGTCATCAATCCAAATGAGCAAGAGCAAATGGAAGAGTTAATAGTTTCTTATCAATGGCAGGACCAAATCACTTTTGTGCATGGTGGTAAAGAACGACAAGAGAGCGGCTATCAAGGGTTGCTCGCCATCAGTGAAGAACAACAGGATATGATTGTCATGATTCACGACGGAGCAAGACCTTTTGTGGAGGAGTCACAATTACATGAGCTTGCTCAAGCCGCAAAGGAGAAAAAAGCAGCATTGCTTGCCGTTCCTGTTACCGATACAATAAAACGAAAAAATGGGGACAAAATAGAAACATTGGATCGTTCAACCTTATGGGCTGCACAAACACCACAGGCTTTTAACTACCCACTAATTAAAAAAGCCCATGAGCAAGCAATAGCATCAAAATATCTTGGCACAGATGATGTGTCGCTCGTCGAGGCATTGGGAAAACCAGTAGATATTGTTCATGGCACTTATCAAAATGTTAAATTAACTACCCAAGAGGATATTGTGCGAGCAGAAATAATCTTAGAGCGATAGGAGGAAAAATAATGTTTCGTATCGGACAAGGTTTTGATGTACACCAGTTAGTTGAAGGCAGGCCTTGTATTATCGGAGGTATTGATATACCGAATGAACATGGTTTGTTAGGACACTCTGATGCAGATGTGTTATTACATACGATTGCAGATGCGTGTCTAGGTGCAATTGGTGAAGGGGATATAGGGAAGCATTTTCCCGATACAGACCCCGCATTTAAAGATGCTGATTCACAAAAGTTACTACAAGAAGTATGGGAACTTGTAGAGGAAAAAGGTTATAAGCTTGGTAATCTCGACTGTACAGTTATAGCACAAGCTCCTAAGCTTGCACCATATATTAAGCCAATCCAAGATAATATCGCTCGTCTATTGCGATCTGATAAAGAACAAGTTAATGTTAAAGCGACAACTTCAGAAAAACTCGGTTTTACCGGGAGAAAAGAAGGGATAGCTGCACAAGCTGTTGTCCTTCTGATGAAGAAATAAAAACGTAACATTATGTCGAAAATAATGGTAAAATAAGAACAGGTGAAAAAGACCGTTAACAAATGATGGAGGGACAATAATCATGGGAAACGAAGTACGCGTACGTTATGCACCAAGTCCAACAGGGCATTTGCATATTGGAAACGCAAGAACAGCACTTTTTAATTATTTATATGCCAAACATTTAGGTGGATCATTCATTATTCGTACAGAAGATACGGACGACAAACGTAATGTGGAAGGTGGCGAAGAAAGCCAACTACGCTATTTGAAGTGGCTCGGTTTAGAATGGGATGAAGGTGCAGATATTGGTGGTGAATATGGACCTTACCGTCAAACAGAACGTTTAGATATCTATCAGAAATATGTCGATGAGTTGTTAGAACGCGGTTTAGCTTACAAGTGTTATATGACAGAAGAAGAATTGGAAGCGGAACGTGAAGAACAGCGTGCTAATGGGCAAGTGCCGAAGTATTCTGGAGCACATCGCGACTTAACTGAAGATCAAATAAAGCAATTCGAAGCGGAAGGTCGTAAGCCTAGTATTCGTTTCCGTGTACCACAGAATAAAACCTATACATTTAATGATATTGTACGTGGGAATATTACCTTTGAATCTAGTGACTTTGGAGACTGGGTTATTGTAAAGAAAAATGGGATTCCAACATACAACTTTGCTGTTGCTATCGATGATCATCATATGAAAATAAGCCATGTATTACGTGGGGAAGAGCATATTTCCAACACGCCGAAACAAATGATGATATTTGAAGCATTTGGTTGGGATGCACCTCAATATGGTCATATGACATTAATTTTAAATGAAAATCGCAAAAAGTTAAGTAAACGTGACGAGCACATCTTGCAATTCATTGAACAATATAAAAATCTCGGTTACTTACCAGAGGCGTTGTTCAACTTTATTACCTTACTTGGCTGGTCACCAGTTGGCGAAGAGGAATTGTTTACACAAGAAGAATTTATTAAAATATTTGATCCAGAACGCTTGTCAACATCTCCAGCAATCTTTGACCCGGCAAAATTAAAATGGATGAATAATCAATATATTAAACAGGCTTCTTTAGACGAAGTGGTGGAATTAAGCTTGCCACACTTAATCGAAGCAGGTAAACTGCCAGCTGACATGAACGAAAAGCAAAAAGAATGGGCAGTGGACTTAATCAGCTTATATCATGAGCAATTATCTTATGGTGCTGAAATTGTTGAGTTAACAGATCTTTTCTTCCAAACAGAGATTAACTATAGTGAAGAGGCAATGGCTGTATTAAGAGAAGAACAAGTACCAGAAGTGTTGCAAGGCTTCCTAGAGCAGTTCAGCAATATAGAAGAATTGTCACCAGAAGCAATTAAAGCAAGTATTAAGGCAACCCAAAAAGCTACCAAACAAAAAGGTAAAAAACTATTTATGCCGATTCGTGTCGCAACTACTGGACAAGTGCATGGCCCAGAATTACCGAATGCGATTTATCTTTTAGGCGAAGATATTATCAGAACAAGAGTGAAAAATGTGTTAGAATTAATCAAATAAGTAGCAAAATTTAGTAAAATCACTATAATAGTAAGTAATAAGGTACGTTGACGAGGAGAAGTAAAAGAAACCCCGCTTGTACAGAGAAAACCATCACAGGCTGAGAATGGTTAAAGCACGTTTCTTTGAAATGCACCTCAGAGTTTCTTCCTGAATCAAGTATGGAAGGACGGTATACCGCCGTTATCGGTCGAAGTGGAGGGGAGAATCTTCCCCTAAACAGAGTGGAACCGCGCCAATAGCGTCTCTGAGGTATTAAACCCAGAGACGCTTTTTTAGTTAGAAAAAAAGAACTGAGCTAGAAGCAATCATATATACACAATAGGGGGGATAATGATCCGTGGGTTTCTTCAAATTACTCAAAGAAGACATCGAAGTTGTTTTTGATCAAGACCCGGCAGCAAGAACCTATTTTGAAGTTTGCTTAACATATTCCGGTTTACATGCGATATGGGCACACCGTATTGCACACGCCTTCTATCGAAAAAAATTCTTTTTCATTGCTAGAGTTATTTCACAAATCAGCCGCTTTTTTACTGGTATCGAAATTCATCCAGGTGCGAAAATCGGCAAACGTTTCTTCATTGATCATGGAATGGGCGTAGTAATTGGTGAAACATGTGAAATCGGAGATAATGTAACCATATACCAAGGTGTCACATTAGGTGGTACGGGGAAAGAAAAAGGAAAACGACACCCAACGCTTAAAGATAATGCACTGGTTGCAACAGGAGCAAAAGTATTAGGCTCGATTACAATCGGAGAAAGTTCTAAAGTAGGTGCTGGTTCTGTTGTGTTAAAAGATGTTCCGGATCATTCAACTGTTGTCGGGATACCAGGAAGAATCGTCATACAAAACGGAGAGAAAGTACGTAAGGATTTAGATCACCATAAACTCCCAGACCCTATTAGTGAAGTGTTGAAGGGAATGGATGATGAGATAAACCGATTAAAGAAAGAGCTAGAAGACTTAAAAGGAGCGAATCAAGATGACCATTAATATATACAACACACTAACACGGAAAAAAGAGAAATTTGAACCAATAGAACCGAATCGTGTCAAAATGTATGTGTGTGGTCCTACCGTGTATAACTACATTCATATCGGAAATGCACGTCCAGCGATTGTTTTCGATACCGTGAGGAGATATTTTGAATATAAAGGTTATCAAGTAGACTACGTTCTCAACTTCACAGATGTCGATGATAAGCTAATCAACGCTGCTAAGGAATTGGGAGAGGAAGTACCAACGATTGCCGAACGTTTTATTCAAGCATATAAAGAAGATGTTGGTGTATTGGGGGTAAAGGAAGCTGTTCATCACCCACGAGTAACCGAAACAATGGATGATATTATTAGCTTTATTTCTACCTTAATCGACAAAGGGCATGCGTATGAAGCGGATGGGGATGTCTATTTTAAAACAAGGTCATTTGACCATTATGGTAAGCTATCTCACCAATCAATTGATGAATTAAGGTCGGGGGCGCGTATTCAAGTAGGCGAGAAAAAACAAGACCCAATAGATTTCGCTTTATGGAAACAAACAAAAGATGGAGAAATAGCGTGGGACTCTCCGTGGGGTAAAGGTCGTCCCGGCTGGCATATCGAATGCTCAGCAATGGCGAAAAAGTATCTCGGGGATACGATTGATATCCATGCTGGTGGCCAAGATTTAACATTCCCGCATCATGAAAACGAAATTGCCCAATCTGAAGCAGCAAATGGGACATCATTCGCAAATTATTGGATGCACAATGGGTATATTAATATCGATAATGAAAAAATGTCGAAATCACTCGGAAACTTTGTGTTAGCTCATGATCTCATTCAAAAGCATGACCCAAAAGTATTGCGTTTCTTTATGTTAAGTGTCCACTATCGTAACCCGATCAATTTTAGTGATGCATTATTAGAAAGTGCGAAAAACAGCTATGATCGTATTGAAAATGCGTTAACAAATCTGGAGCACCGCAAAGAATCAAGTGTGAATTTAGCTGATGATAATCAACAATGGTTGGATAAAATAAACGCACTGCAACAACTATTTGAACAAGAAATGGATGATGATTTTAACACCGCGAATGCAATAGCGGTAATCTTTGATCTTGTTAAAGAAGCCAATGTATATCTGAAGTCAGATCATACACATGTCGCCGTCATCGATACATTTATCGATACACTTACAGCTTGGTTAGAAGTGTTAGGTATTCCACAGAATCAAGAAGAAGAATTGCTCGATGAAGAAATAGAAGCATTAATAGAACAAAGAATCGAAGCAAGAAAAAACAAAGATTTTCAACTAGCAGATAAAATTCGAGATGATTTAAAAGAACGTAATATCATTCTAGAGGATACACCACAAGGCACAAGGTGGAAACGAGGTTAATGATGACAAAGCAGCAGCCAAGAGAAATGAAAAGTCTAGCCCTCGCTTATATGGGAGATGTTATTTACGAGAAATATGTGAGGGAATATTTAATTTGTATGGGCACTGTCAAAGTACAACAATTACATCAACATGCTGTCCGATTTGTAAAAGCAACTTCCCAAGCAAAAGTAGTACATCATTGGATCGAAACCAATCAGCTTACAACAGAAGAATTGGCTGTAGTAAAAAGGGGACGAAATGCCAAATCTGGATCCGTCCCCAAGAATACAAGCGTACAAGCTTATCGCTACAGTACAGCTTTTGAGGCGTTAATCGGGTTCCTATATTTGGACCAGCAGCATGAACGGCTAGAGTTACTAATCAAACAGGCGATAGCCATTACAGAGAAAGGAGATGGTCAAGAATGAGCGGAGAATGGATCATTGGCAAGAATACTGTAATCGAAGCATTGGAATATGAACGTTCTATCCAAAAATTATATCTGACTGAAAATCTAAATGCTTCCTTAGCAAATAAGTTGCAAGGATTAGCAAAGGCAAAAAATGCCCCTGTTCAACGTGTACCAAAAAAGAAACTGGATCAAATGGTTGAAGGGAATCATCAAGGTATTGCCGCGCTGGTGGCCGCTTATGACTATGCATCACTAGATCAGTTGTTCGAAGTAGCAGAAAAAAGGAGTGAAGCGCCATTCTTTTTAATTTTAGACGAAATAGAAGATCCACATAATTTAGGTTCCATTCTTCGTAGTGCTGATGCAACAGGTGTCCATGGTGTAATTATTCCGAAACGGAGAGCTGTAGGATTAACTGCTACGGTTGCCAAGACATCGGTTGGAGCGATTGAACATATTCCAGTTGTGAGAGTAACCAATATCGCACAGACAATAGAGGAATTAAAATCGCGAAATGTGTGGATTGTTGGTACGGGAGCAGAAGCGACAGAGGATTATCGTGAACTAGATGGTCAACTCCCTATTGCTCTTGTGATCGGCAACGAAGGAAAAGGAATTAGCCGTTTAGTGAAGAAAAATTGTGATTGGACAGTTAGTTTACCAATGATAGGGTCGGTTTCATCATTAAACGCCTCTGTTGCGGCAAGCCTATTAATGTATGAAGTGTTCCGAAAAAGAGACAAACATGGTGAGTCCTAATGGATGTACTCTTAGTAGATGGATACAACATGATTGGTGCCTGGGAAGAATTAAAAGTGTTAAAGGATAAGGACTTAGAGCAAGCCAGATTACTATTGATCGACAAAATGGCGGAATACCAAGCATACCGTAAAAGAAAAGTAATCGTTGTTTTTGATGCCTATGAAGTGAGAGGGCTGGAGAATAGACACCAGCAATATAAAGTAGAGGTTATCTTCACGAAAGAGAATGAAACAGCTGACCAATGTATTGAGCGCCTTGTCAAAGAGTTTAAGAATGTACGGACAAAGGTTTTTGTAGCGACTTCTGATTATACAGAACAGCGTACGATTTTTGCGCAGGGGGCATTTCGAATCTCTGCGAGGGAACTGGATATCGAATTAAGAAATATTCAAAAGGAGATTGAGGTAGATATAGAAGAACATCAACAAAATAAAATAAAGAGTAAAATTCCGTTGGACGACACTGTGTTGCAAGTGTTTGAGAAATGGCGCCGTGGTAATAAATAACAGAAGAGCAGTTGACGTAAATAAAGCGCTTCCTGTATAATGTTGCTATTATGGTCTGCAATACCTAATTTTTGGCATTGAGCCGGGAGGAGTCCCAATAACTATCATGCGAGTAGAAAATAGAGATACTGACTTTCAGCATTTAGACGACAATGAATTAGTATTGCTAGTGCAGGACGGAGACACACAAGCGCTCGAATTTTTAATTCAACGATATAAATCATTCGTTCGAGCGAAAGCCAAGACGTATTTTCTCGTAGGAGCTGATCACGAAGATATTGCACAAGAGGGTATGATCGGTCTTTATAAAGCGATTCGTGATTTTCAAGAGGACAAGCTTTCTTCCTTTAAAGCTTTTGCAGAATTATGTATTACCAGACAAATTATTACCGCTATTAAAACAGCTACAAGGCAAAAACATATGCCATTGAACTCTTATGTATCTTTGGATAAACCGATCTATAACGATGAATCTGAGCGGACATTGTTAGATGTTTTAGAAGCGACTATTGCAATGGATCCACAAGAATTGCTAGTGAATAGAGAACGTTATGGTGATATGGAAAATAAGTTAGCAGAATTGCTAAGTAAGTTAGAGCGTGAAGTGTTATTACTCTACCTTGAAGGGAAATCTTATCAAGAGATTTCTTCTGAATTAAATCGCCATGCTAAATCTATTGATAATGCTTTGCAACGTGTCAAAAGGAAGCTAGAAAAATATCTAGAAGCAAGCGGTATACACATATCTTAAACTATTCTACTAGTTGTCGTTGACAGTAATCTTTAACCATGCTACATTATAATAAGTGTAAAAACCCATATAAGAGGTGGGAAATTTGGGTAAAAAGATAGCATTAGCGTGCGAGGTTTGTCATAGTAGAAATTATAGTACGGAAAAGAATCCATCGATTTCTGACCGGATTGAAATAAAGAAATTTTGTAAGAGATGCAATCGACATACCATTCATCGCGAAACAAAGTAGATCATGACGGTAGTTAGAAGACAGTTTGGAGGTACCTTCTGTGAAACCAGTTACTTTTTTAAAGAACGTCAATCGGGAAATGAAGAAAGTTTCATGGCCAAGAGGTCGTGAATTAACTCGTTATACGATTACAGTAGTATTAACCGTTGCTTTTGTAACAGTTTTTTTTGCACTTATTGACTTAGGTATTACACAACTTCTTAATTTGTTATTTGAATAATTCGCTATAATATATGTTATACTGTAATTAAATATGTAAGAAAAGAACCCGTTTGGCGGGTTTTTTAAATGCAAAGAAATCGACTGAAGGAGAAGTTCAATTAAGGGAGGGAAGGGCGAGCGAGGCCCTCAATATTATGGAAAAAAGATGGTATGTCGTGCATACTTATTCAGGTTATGAAAACAAAGTAAAAACCAATCTAGAAAAACGATTAGAATCTATGGGGATGGAAGATAAGATTTTCCGTGTATTAGTCCCAGAAGATGAGGAAACAGAAATCAAGAACGGAAAAAAGAAAGTAGCTAAAAAGAAAGTATTCCCAGGATATGTGTTAGCGGAAATGGTCATGACAGATGACTCTTGGTATGTAGTGCGTAATACACCTGGTGTTACAGGTTTCGTAGGATCTGCAGGTTCGGGATCCAAACCGACGCCACTGCTGGAAGAAGAAGTGGAAACTATCTTGAAGCGTATGGGTTATGATGAGCCTGTTACAGAAGTAGACTTTGAAATGAAAGAAACGGTAGAAGTAATAGATGGTCCATTTAACGGTTTTTCTGGTTCTATTGAAAATATAGATTTAGATAAACAAAAAGTAAAAGTTCATGTTAATATGTTTGGAAGAGAGACACCGGTTGAATTGGACTTTTCACAAGTTAAGAAGTTATCATAAGGAACTTCAAATATAAAAATATAGGAAAACCACTTGCATTTTTGCTTATATAATGCTAAAATTCTTATGTTCTTTATGCCTCGAGTATAAGGTTATTTTTCGCATATGTAATCGAGTGGGAGGGCAAAAGCCCTATTACCACATCACGGACTTAAGGAGGTGTGTCTCGTGGCTAAAAAAGTAGATTCAGTTGTAAAGCTACAAATTCCAGCAGGAAAAGCAAATCCCGCACCACCAGTTGGGCCAGCTTTAGGTCAAGCAGGTATTAACATCATGGGATTCTGTAAAGAGTTTAACGCTCAAACCCAAGATCAAGCTGGTATGATTATTCCAGTAGAAATCACGGTATATGAAGACCGTTCATTTACATTTATTACGAAAACTCCACCAGCAGCAGTATTGCTTAAAAAAGCAGCTGGTATTGAAACTGCGTCAGGTGAACCAAATCGTAACAAAGTGGCAACACTAAACCGCGATAAGGTTAAAGAAATCGCAGAATTAAAAATGCCAGACTTAAATGCTGCTGATGTTGAAGCTGCAATGCGTATGGTCGAAGGTACTGCACGTAGTATGGGTATCGTTATCGAAGACTAATCTCACAGCGTTGTACAAAAGCGGAAGGTTGCGGTAGTGGAGAATGCTTCATCAACCGCAACCTTTATCTTTGAGGTTTAGTTAGCAACGGATGTCGCGTTCGAATCTAACTTTTCCGCTTAAGTAAGTGGGAGGTATAACCGTTAAAACCACAGAAGGAGGAAATTAAAAATGGCAAAGAAAACAAAAAAGCAACAAGAAGCATTAAAACTTGTTGACCGTACAAAAACGTACGAAGCAAAAGAAGCATTGGAATTAGTACAAAAAGCTTCTACAGCAAATTTTGACGAAACAGTTGAAGCTGCATTCCGTCTTGGGGTGGATCCTAAGAAAGCAGACCAACAAATCCGTGGAGCAATGGTGCTTCCACACGGAACAGGTAAAACACAAACAGTTCTTGTATTCGCAAAAGGGGATAAAGCGAAAGAAGCAGAAGCTGCTGGCGCTGATTATGTAGGAGATCAAGAATTAATCAACAAAATCAACCAAGGTTGGTTCGAGTTTGATGTTGTTGTAGCAACTCCTGATATGATGGCAGAAGTAGGTAAGCTAGGTCGTGTATTAGGACCAAAAGGTCTTATGCCAAACCCTAAAACAGGAACAGTTACTTTCGAAGTAGAAAAAGCTGTTAATGAAATCAAAGCAGGTAAAGTAGAGTACCGTGTAGATAAACAATCAAATATTCATGTACCAATTGGTAAAGTATCATTTGATCTTGACAAGCTTGTTGACAACTTTAATGCATTAGCAGATACAGTTGTAAAAGCAAAACCACAAGCTGCCAAAGGTACGTATATTCGTAACGTAGCCGTTTCATCTACAATGGGACCTGGCGTTAAAGTAGATTCATCAAATTTCGCTAAATAATTTACTTGACTTTTGCTTAAAGGTTTTATATAATTCTTAAGGGTCAAGTTGACTACTTTAAAAATAAATGAATAACATTATACCGTAGACAGTAGGTGCTGTTAAGCTTAATTTCCTACCGAGGTGTGTCTGAATAAATGGCAGAAATCCTTTTTGTAAGGGATCCTGTGTACAGTCATAAACCTCCATGTCTACAAAGATATGGAGGTTTTCGTTTTATACGGGCGGTATAATGATCGCGTTCTAGGAGGTGGAATCATGTCAAAGGTGATTGAACAAAAGAAACAAGTTGTTTCTGAAATTGCAGAAAAACTTCGTGACAGCCAATCAACGATCCTTGTAGACTACAGAGGTCTTGATGTAGCAGAGGTTACGGAATTACGTTCACAACTACGTGAAGTTGGCGTGGAATTCAAAGTGTACAAAAACACAATGACTCGTCGTGCGGCAGAAGAAGCTGAACTTACTGACTTAAATGATGTTTTAGTAGGTCCTACTGCTATCGCGTTCAGTAAAGATGATGTTGTGGCTCCGGCTAAAGTTTTAAATAACTTTGCGAAAGAGCATGAAGCATTAGAAATTAAAGGTGGCGTGGTCGAAGGATCTGTAGCATCACTTGAGCAGATCAAAGAACTTGCAGATCTTCCAAATTACGAAGGAATGCTTTCTATGCTACTCAGCGTACTACAAGCACCAGTACGAAACTTTGCATATGCAACAAAAGCTGTTGCAGAGCAAAAAGAAGAACAAGGTGCGTAAGAGTTTCTTATCAGAAGACAAAATATGTTCGTGAATATAAAATAAAATTAGGAGGAATTGAACATGTCTAAAGAACAAATTATTGAAGCAATTAAAGAAATGTCCGTTCTTGAATTAAATGACTTAGTAAAAGCAATCGAAGAAGAATTTGGAGTAACTGCAGCGGCTCCTGTAGCAGTAGCAGGTGGAGCAGCAGGCGGAGAAGCAGCTGAAGAACAAACTGAATTTGATGTAGTACTTGAAAGTGCTGGATCTTCTAAAATTAAAGTTGTTAAAGCTGTTCGCGAAATCACTGGTCTTGGACTTAAAGATGCTAAAGACCTTGTAGATAACGCACCTGGAGCAATCAAAGAGGGCATTGACAAAGAAGAAGCTGAAGAAATGAAATCTAAGCTAGAAGAAGCTGGCGCAACAGTAGAATTAAAATAAGTAAGAAACACAGAAAAGCTCGCTATGCACAATGGCGAGCTTTTCTTTACAACTAAGAATTTTAACAATCATCATATAAAACATAAACAGCGAACTAATTCTAACGAAGATTTGCGCTTTTCCAATATTTCCAAGAGAGTGCTGGAACACCGCTTCGGCAGAATACTTCGCTTTCCGTGGGCACGGCTTCAGCTAACTTGGTAAAGAAAACCGCTTTACCAAGTGGATCTTCAGCTCGTGCTGTTCCCACAGGAGTCTACGTATTCTGCCTACGCTAATGAAATGGAGTTATCTTTAGAAAGTGGAAATCCATAGACATTAATTACTATTGATCATTCTTACTATAATCAAAACACTGAACTAAGCGTAGGGAAAATACGTAGACTCCTACGGGATTAGCACGTGTCCGAAGACCCCGCAAGAAACCGTTCTTTGGTTTCTGAGGAGGCTGAGGCCGTGCCCGTGGAAAGCGAAGTATTTTCCCGTAGCGTATGCAAACACTCAACAAAAAACAGAATGGAAAAAAGCTATACTAAACAGAATTTTCATTAGTTCGCAGTTTGTATCTATAGGGAATAAGATTTAAGAATGGAAAGTGGGTGTGGAAATGGATCAGTATTTTTCACAGTCCCCTGATGTTGCTAGTGATCCGCAAACGTGGCAATATCTATTAAGGGGAAAGAAGTTCACTTTTACTACAGATAACGGCGTCTTTTCTAAGAATGAAGTTGACTTCGGCTCTCGTGTTTTGATTGAAGCTTTTCGTGTACCAGATATAAATGGTCCGTTACTTGACTTAGGTTGTGGTTATGGACCTATTACTATTGCCTTGGCTGCATTCCTACCCGAACGTTCTGTCGTTGGAGTAGATGTTAACGAAAGAGCTTTATCATTAGCAGAAAAAAATGCGAAACACAATAAAATCGCCAACGTATCCTTCAAAGAGAGCGATATATTATCCAATGTAACGGGCCAATCATTTGCTGCCATTTTAACCAATCCACCGATCAGAGCTGGTAAACAAATTGTACACAAGATGTTTGAAGAAGCAAAAGAAGCTTTGTTACCAAATGGCGAACTTTGGGTTGTTATTCAAAAAAAGCAAGGAGCACCTTCGGCTAAGAAGAAGCTAACAGAATTATTTGATGAGGTAGAAGTAGTAAAGAAGGAAAAGGGATACTTTATTTTCTGTGCAAAATAATTTGACTCTGTTAGGTGTTTGTGGTAATATTGAAAAATGCCAATAGGACGGAAGGTTTGTCAAGTGAAAATGTTGGAAAATTGTATATTTTTTTAAAAAATAGGCAAAACTATTCAACATGAGACTTTTGTAACTTGGCATCTTTGTTGTTACTATTAAACGGCTATTAGCTAATAGAGATTGTCTACTTAACCTTTTAGAAATCCTTTTATTATTTTCCACAGAACTATTAGTAATTGAATAACATTTGCTTATCGCAAGTGTCTATATAAAGCTTGTGTCCTAAAAAGATCACAGGTTTGTTCGGTATGCTAACCGGACGAGTGTTTAACACTTACTAAATTTATACGATCTATAGAAAAATGTCAAATGCCTATAGTAAGTTATGTATAAATAGTAAGTGTGGTTTCATTTGTGCTATTTTTATAGCAACTATCTTTAATATTGATCGAGGGGTGAATCAGTTGACAGGTCAACTAGTTCAATACGGACGACACCGCCAACGCAGAAGCTATGCGCGTATCAGCGAGGTATTAGAATTACCAAATTTAATTGAGATTCAAACTGCATCCTATCAATGGTTCTTAGATGAGGGCTTAAGAGAAATGTTCCAGGATATTTCTCCAATCGAGGATTTTGCCGGCAATTTGTCACTAGAATTTGTTGATTACAGCCTTGGAGAACCAAAGTATCCAGTCGATGAATCCAAAGAAAGAGACGTAACATACAACGCTCCTCTTCGAGTAAAGGTTCGTTTATTGAATAACGAAACAGGTGAAGTGAAAGAGCAAGAAGTCTTTATGGGTGATTTCCCATTAATGACTGAAACAGGTACTTTTATTATTAATGGTGCAGAGCGTGTTATTGTTTCACAGCTTGTTCGTTCACCTAGCGTTTATTTTAACGAAAAAATTGATAAGAATGGAAAACGTGGTTATGGCGCTACTGTTATCCCAAATAGAGGTGCTTGGTTAGAATTTGAAACAGACGCAAAAGATGTTGTACACGTACGAATTGACCGTACTAGAAAATTACCTATTACGGTATTACTTAGAGCGTTAGGTTTCGGTGATGACCAAGAAATTTTAGATTTATTTGGCGAAAATGAGTATTTAAAGAATACGTTGGAAAAGGACAACACAGAAACAAGTGAAAAGGCATTATTAGAAATTTATGAACGCCTTCGTCCTGGAGAACCGCCAACAGTAGAAAATGCTAAAAGTTTATTGGTTTCCAGATTTTTTGATCCAAAAAGATATGATTTAGCACATGTTGGTCGTTATAAAATAAATAAAAAATTGCATTTGAAAAATCGTTTATTTAACCAAATCCTTGCAGAGCCACTAGTGGATCCGGAAACGGGTGAAGTGATTGCTAACAGAGGAGATAAGTTAGATAGACGCTTGTTAGATAAAATATTACCAATACTAGACTCTGACGAAAATCGTTTCGGTGAGAGAGTGCTAGAGCCAAATGAAGGTGTATTAGAGGATCCAATTCGTGTCCAATCGATTAAGATTATGGATCCAACTGATCCTGAAGGGGAAAGAACATTAACTGTATTAGGCAATTGTAATGTAGATGACGGTATTAAAAACATTACACCAGCTGACATTCTTTCTGCCATCAGTTATTTCTTTAACATCTTACATCAGGTTGGAGATACCGACGATATTGACCACTTAGGAAATCGTCGTCTTCGTTCAGTTGGAGAGTTACTACAAAATCAATTTAGAATCGGTCTGTCACGTATGGAGCGTGTGGTTCGTGAGAGAATGTCTATTCAGGACACATCTTCCATCACTCCACAACAGTTAATCAATATACGCCCTGTCATTGCATCTATCAAAGAGTTCTTTGGTAGTTCACAGTTATCTCAATTTATGGATCAAACGAACCCGTTAGCAGAGTTAACGCATAAAAGACGTTTATCTGCATTAGGACCAGGTGGTCTGACTCGTGAACGAGCAGGGTTTGAAGTGCGTGACGTTCACTATTCTCACTATGGTCGTATGTGTCCGATCGAGACACCTGAGGGACCAAACATTGGGTTAATCAACTCCTTATCATCTTATGCGAAAGTCAATAAATTTGGTTTTATCGAAACGCCTTATCGTAGAGTTGACCCTGAAACAGGTCAAGTTACTAACCAAATGGACTACTTAACGGCGGATGAGGAAGATAACTACGTCGTTGCACAGGCGAATGCTAAGTTGAATGAAGATGGCACATTTACTGATGAGGAAGTAATTGCAAGGTTCCGTGGTGAAAACACGATTGTTAAACGTGAAAAATTAGACTATATGGACGTTTCGCCTAAGCAGGTTGTATCTGCTGCGACAGCATGTATTCCGTTCTTGGAAAACGATGACTCAAACCGTGCATTAATGGGAGCAAACATGCAGCGTCAAGCAGTACCACTTATGCAGCCTAAATCACCGATTGTTGGTACAGGAATGGAATATGTATCAGGGAAAGACTCTGGTGCAGCCGTAATTTGTAAGCATGAAGGTGTTGTAGAACGAGTAGAGGCGAAAGAAGTTCTGGTTCGTCGAATTACAGAAGTAGATGGAAAAGAAGTTGAAGGTGACCTAGACCGTTACCGTCTACAGAAATTTATTCGTTCCAACCAAGGTACTTGTTACAACCAACGTCCTATCGTATCTAAAGGTGACCGCGTGACCAAAGGTGAAATTTTAGCGGATGGTCCTTCAATGGAAAAAGGTGAACTAGCACTTGGTCAAAACGTGCTTGTAGGCTTTATGACATGGGAAGGTTATAACTACGAGGATGCGATCATTATGAGTGAGCGCCTGGTAAAAGACGACGTCTATACGTCCATTCACATTGAAGAATATGAATCAGAAGCACGTGACACGAAATTAGGACCTGAAGAAATCACACGTGACATCCCTAACGTAGGAGAAGATGCATTACGTGACTTAGATGAACGAGGCATTATCCGTGTAGGTGCTGAAGTAGAAGACGGTGACTTATTAGTTGGTAAAGTTACACCTAAAGGGGTAACGGAATTATCAGCCGAAGAACGTTTGTTACACGCTATTTTCGGTGAGAAAGCACGAGAAGTTCGTGATACATCACTTCGAGTACCTCACGGTGCAGGAGGAATTGTACTAGATGTTAAAATCTTCAATCGTGCGGATGGTGATGAATTACCACCAGGTGTAAACCAGTTAGTCCGTGTATATATCGTTCAAAAACGTAAGATTCACGAAGGGGATAAAATGGCTGGTCGTCACGGTAATAAAGGTGTTATCTCGAAAATTTTACCAGAAGAAGATATGCCATTCTTACCAGACGGAACGCCGATCGATATCATGTTAAACCCATTAGGGGTACCATCTCGTATGAACATCGGGCAAGTACTTGAACTACACTTAGGTATGGCAGCGAGACAACTAGGTATTCACGTTGCATCACCAGTATTTGATGGTGCGCGCGAAGAAGATGTTTGGGAGACTTTAGAAGAAGCTGGTCTACCAAGAGATGCGAAAACAATCCTTTATGATGGACGTACAGGTGAACCGTTTGATAACCGTGTATCTGTTGGTGTAATGTATATGATCAAGCTAGCACACATGGTAGATGATAAGTTGCACGCTCGTTCAACAGGTCCATATTCACTTGTTACGCAACAACCACTAGGTGGTAAAGCACAATTTGGTGGTCAGCGTTTCGGTGAGATGGAGGTATGGGCATTAGAAGCCTATGGTGCAGCCTATACACTACAAGAAATCCTAACGGTTAAATCAGATGATACAGTAGGTCGTGTGAAAACATATGAAGCGATCGTTAAAGGCGATAATGTTCCTGAACCAGGAATTCCAGAGTCATTTAAAGTACTGATTAAGGAATTACAAAGTCTAGGTATGGATGTAAAGATGTTATCTGGAGATGAGCAGGAAATCGAACTTCGTGATGACGAAGAAGATGATAATCAATCAGCAGATAACTTTAACCTAGAAATTGAAGAAACTACTAGTTAATGAAATACTCAAACCCGGTCATTCTTTCACCAAGGCTGACCGGGTGAGAGGTGTCTATAAAGCTTAAAGTGAACGAAACCCAAAGACTAAAAGGGAGGTTAACCCCTTGTTAGATGTAAATAATTTTGAATTTATGAAAATCGGATTAGCATCACCAAATAAAATTCGTTCTTGGTCATTTGGTGAAGTGAAAAAGCCTGAAACTATTAACTACCGTACACTTAAACCAGAGAAAGATGGTCTGTTTTGTGAACGAATTTTCGGTCCTCAAAAAGACTGGGAATGTCATTGTGGAAAGTATAAGCGTGTAAGATACAAAGGTGTCGTATGTGACCGTTGTGGTGTCGAAGTAACCAAAGCAAAAGTTCGTCGTGAACGCATGGGTCACATTGAACTAGCAGCCCCTGTTTCACATATCTGGTACTTTAAAGGTATCCCAAGCCGAATGGGGCTAGTATTAGATATGTCACCTAGAGCACTGGAAGAAGTTATTTACTTCGCAGCATACATTGTGACAGACCCAGGTGATACAGCATTAGAGAAAAAGCAATTATTATCTGAAAAAGAATACCGTGCTTATCGTGATAAATACGGTAATTCTTTTAAAGCAGCAATGGGTGCTGAAGCAATCAAGAAAATCTTGCAAGATATCGATCTTGAAAAAGAAGTAGAATTGTTACGTGAAGAATTAAAATCTGCACAAGGTCAACGTAGAACCCGTGCGATCAAACGTTTAGAAGTATTAGAAGCATTTCGTAACTCTGGTAATGATCCAAGCTGGATGATTATGGATGTTCTACCGATCATTCCACCTGAATTAAGACCAATGGTGCAATTAGATGGTGGACGCTTCGCAACTTCAGACTTAAACGATTTATATCGTCGTGTAATCAACCGAAACAATCGTTTGAAACGCCTGCTTGACCTTGGGGCACCTAGTATTATCGTGCAAAACGAAAAACGTATGCTTCAAGAAGCAGTAGATGCGTTGATTGATAATGGACGCCGTGGACGTCCGGTAACTGGACCAGGGAACCGTCCATTAAAATCACTATCCCATATGTTAAAAGGGAAGCAAGGTCGTTTCCGTCAAAACTTATTAGGTAAACGTGTTGACTATTCCGGTCGTTCCGTAATCGTTGTAGGTCCACACTTGAAGATGTATCAATGTGGTCTACCGAAAGAAATGGCTGTTGAGTTATTCAAACCGTTTATTATGAAAGAATTAGTAGAGCGAGGGTTAGCTCATAACATTAAATCAGCAAAACGTAAAATTGAGAGGTTGCATGAGGAAGTATGGGATGTCTTAGAAGACGTTATTAAAGAACACCCTGTACTATTAAACCGTGCACCAACACTACACCGTTTAGGTATTCAAGCATTTGAGCCGACACTTGTAGAAGGTCGCGCTATCCGCTTGCACCCACTTGTTTGTACTGCATATAACGCAGACTTCGATGGTGACCAAATGGCGGTACACGTTCCTTTATCAGCAGAAGCACAAGCTGAAGCACGTATTTTAATGCTCGCTGCCCAAAACATTCTTAATCCGAAAGATGGTAAACCAGTTGTTACTCCATCACAGGATATGGTACTTGGTAACTATTACGTAACAATGGAACGTGAGGATGCGATTGGTGAAGGTATGGTGTTTAAGGATTTAAACGAGGCATTAATCGCATATCAGAATGGTTTTGTACATTTACACACACGTGTTGCTATTCAACCAGCATCACTAAATAAAGAATCATTTAGCGAAGCACAAACAAATAAATTAATGATCACAACCGTTGGTAAGTTAATCTTTAACGATATGCTGCCAGAGTCATTCCCATACATGAATGAACCAACACAACAAAACTTAGAGGTTGCAACACCAGATAAGTATTTCGTTGAGCCTGGAGCTAATATTAAAGAAGAAATCGCCCAACGCGATATTATTCCACCATTTAAAAAAGGGATTCTCGGTGATATCATTGCGGAAGTATTCAAGAAGTTCAAGATCAGCGAAACTTCAAAAATGTTGGACCGTATGAAAGACTTAGGTTTTGCTTACTCTACAAAAGCTGGTATCACAGTAGGTGTATCAGATATCGTCGTGCTTGCTGAGAAAGAAGAAATTCTGGCGGAAGCACAAGATAAAGTAGATAAAGTATTGAAGCAATTCCGTAGAGGTTTAATTACCGATGAAGAACGCTATGACCGTGTTATTTCTGTATGGTCACAAGCGAAAGATACCATTCAAGAGAAACTGATGAAATCCTTGAACCCGCGTAACCCGATCTTTATGATGAGTGATTCCGGTGCGCGTGGTAACGCGTCTAACTTTACACAGCTAGCAGGTATGCGTGGATTAATGGCGAACCCGGCTGGTCGAATCATTGAATTACCGATCAAATCAAGCTTCCGTGAAGGTTTAACGGTACTAGAGTACTTTATTTCTACACACGGTGCTCGTAAAGGTCTAGCCGATACAGCCCTTAAGACAGCAGACTCTGGTTATTTAACAAGACGTCTTGTAGATGTTGCACAAGATGTGATTATCCGTGAAGATGATTGCGGAACAGACCGTGGTTTAACTGTATCTGCTATTAAAGAGGGTACAGAAATGATCGAACCACTTATTGATCGTCTCATCGGTAGAACGGTATTCCAGAATGTGAAGCATCCTGAAACAAACGAATTAATCGTTGCGAAAAACGAAGTCATCTCTGAAGATGCAGCAAAAGAAATCGTAGAATCAGGAATTGAAGAAGTAACCATTAGAACCGCCTTTACATGTAATACGAAACATGGCGCATGTAAAAAATGCTACGGCCGTAACTTAGCTACTGGTGAGGAAGTAGAAGTGGGCGAAGCTGTAGGTATTATTGCAGCTCAGTCTATTGGTGAACCAGGTACACAGTTAACAATGCGTACATTCCACACTGGTGGTGTTGCAGGAAGCGATATTACTCAAGGTTTACCGCGTATTCAAGAGATTTTCGAAGCGCGTAATCCAAAAGGTCAGGCAGTTATTTCCGAGATTTTCGGTACTGTTCAAGATGTGACCGAAGTGAAAGACAAACAAGAAATTGTTGTTCAAGGTGCGGTGGAAACCAAAACCTACACAGCGCCGTATGGTGCGCGACTTAAAGTTTCTATCGGAGATGAAGTAGAAGCAGGTCAAGCATTAACAGAAGGTTCTATTGATCCAAAAGAACTCTTGAAAGTTCAAGGTATTGACGGCGTACAATCTTACTTATTAAAAGAAGTACAGAAAGTATACCGAATGCAAGGGGTAGAAATCGGCGATAAACACGTGGAAGTAATGGTTAGACAAATGCTTCGTAAAGTACGTGTAGCTGATTCCGGAGATACAGAAGTATTACCAGGATCTCTACTAGAAATCCACCAGTTTAAAGATGCAAACAAACAAGCGATCGTAACAGGTGGTCAACCAGCAGTAGGCCGTCCGGTACTACTAGGTATTACGAAAGCATCTCTTGAAACAGATTCATTCTTATCTGCTGCTTCCTTCCAGGAGACTACAAGAGTCCTAACAGATGCAGCGATCAAAGGTAAACGAGATGAATTACTTGGACTGAAAGAGAATGTTATTATTGGTAAACTTGTGCCAGCAGGTACTGGTATGCAACGCTATCGACGTATCCAGGAAAAACTGGCCGTTGATCCCGTACAAGAAGAGGAAACAGACTCTGAAGAAGTGATTCAGTAATAATAAAAGGTCTAGTTGCCATTACTCACTGAAGTTAGGCAACACAACAGGGTTACCTGCAAGAAGTATTGCAGGTAATCCACTATTACATTTACTTGAAAGAAAACAAGGTATGCATGAAACACTTTAAATAATTATTTATTTTTACAAATAAAAGTTGACATTAATTTTTTGTGATGATAGTATATTTAAGGTGCTTCCGTTATCCTTGTTACTTTGGAGGATATGCAGATGTCTTATGAAAAAGTGGCACAGGTAAATACTGAAAAGATAGTCGGAACGAAACAAGTTTTAAAAGCCATTAAAAATGGTTATGCAAAAGAGGTAATCGTTGCTAGTGATGCTGATTCACATATTACTAGTAAAGTTTTACGAGTTGCAACTGAACATAATGTCCCTTATTTCTATGTTGATTCTATGAAAGAACTTGGAAAAGCATGTGGGATAGATGTCGGTGCAGCAACAGTAGTGATCAAACAATAAAGTTTTGGCAATTATTTGCGAAGACTTTGTTTTTTGCTCTATTATGAACCACCTGGATGTGTGGTATTACATCTTAAGAACAGAGAGGAGGAAATATAGATGCCAACTATTAATCAATTAGTTCGTAAAGGCCGTGTATCTAGAGGTAAAAAATCAGATTCACCTGCTTTAAATAAAGGGTACAATAGTCGTAAAAAAGTAGCGACTGATCAATCTGCCCCACAAAAACGTGGTGTATGTACTCGTGTGGGTACACTTACACCAAAGAAACCGAACTCTGCACTTCGTAAATATGCGCGTGTTCGTTTGTCCAACCAAATCGAGGTAACAGCTTATATTCCTGGAATTGGTCACAATCTTCAAGAACACAGTGTTGTATTAATTCGTGGTGGTCGTGTAAAAGACTTACCAGGGGTTCGTTATCACATCGTTCGTGGTGCGCTTGATACTTCAGGTGTAGAAGGACGTATGCAAGGCCGTTCAAAATACGGTGCGAAAAGACCTAAAAAATAAGTGATTTCTGATAAAAACACAATAGAAAGGAGGGGGAGATATGCCACGTAAAGGACCAGTACCAAAGCGTGATGTCTTACCAGATCCGTTATACAACTCAAAACTTGTTACACGTTTAATTAATCAGATTATGATTGATGGAAAAAGAGGTAAAGCACAAAAGATTTTGTATCGTGCTTTTGAATTAGTTCAAGAACGTAGCGGTCAAAACGCTATGGATGTGTTTGAACAAGCTATGAAAAACGTTATGCCAGTACTTGAAGTTCGTGCACGTCGTGTTGGTGGTTCTAACTACCAAGTACCAGTTGAGGTTAGACCAGAACGTCGTCAAGCATTAGGTTTGCGTTACATTGTGAATTATTCTCGTCTTCGCGGCGAAAAAACAATGGAAGAGCGTTTAGCGAATGAAATTCTAGATGCTTCAAATAATACAGGTGCATCTGTTAAAAAACGCGAAGATATGCACAAGATGGCAGAAGCAAATAAAGCATTTGCTCACTATCGCTGGTAATCATCAAACTAACAATATTTCATGTAGGAAGGAGAAAGATTCATGCCTAGAGAGTTCTCCTTGGAGAATACACGTAATATCGGTATCATGGCACACATCGATGCTGGTAAAACAACTGCAACAGAACGTATCTTATTTTATACGGGACGTATCCACAAAATTGGGGAAACACATGAAGGTGCTTCTCAAATGGACTGGATGGAGCAGGAACAAGAACGCGGTATTACCATCACTTCAGCAGCAACAACTGCTCAGTGGAAAGGTCACCGTATTAACATCATCGATACACCTGGACACGTAGACTTCACAGTAGAAGTTGAGCGTTCATTACGTGTACTTGATGGTGCGGTAGCTGTTCTAGACGCTCAGTCTGGTGTAGAACCACAAACAGAGACAGTGTGGCGCCAAGCGACAACATATGGTGTTCCACGTATTGTTTTTGTAAACAAAATGGATAAAGTAGGAGCTGACTTCCTTTATTCTGTAGGTACAATTGGTGATCGTCTGGGAGCAAACGCTCATCCAGTACAGCTTCCAATCGGTGCTGAGGATGAATTTGAAGGAATCATCGACCTTATTACGATGGAAGCTTACTATTACTTGGATGACTTAGGTACTCGTGCAGAAGCGAAGCCGATTCCTGATGAGTATAAAGAGCAAGCTGAAGAATACCGCACAAATCTAATTGAAGCAGTAGCTGAATTAGATGAAGATCTAATGGAACGATACTTAGAAGGTGAAGAGTTCTCTAATGATGAATTAAGAGCTGCTGTTCGTCAAGCAACTTTAAGTGTTGAGTTCTATCCGGTATTCTGTGGATCTGCCTTCAAAAACAAAGGGGTGCAATTGCTAATCGATGGTGTTGTGGATTACTTACCATCACCATTAGACATTCCTCCGATTGAAGGTATTGTTCCAGGAACAGATGAAGAAATAGTTCGTAAGGCAGACGACAAAGAGCCATTCTCTGCACTTGCGTTTAAAGTTGCAACAGACCCGTTTGTAGGTAAACTTACATTCTTCCGTGTGTACTCTGGTTCATTAAAATCAGGTTCATACATCAAAAACTCTACGAAAGATAAACGTGAACGTGTAGGACGTATCCTACAAATGCACGCTAACTCTCGTGAGGAAATTGCTGAGGTTTACGCTGGTGATATTGCTGGTGCTGTTGGTCTGAAAGATACTGGTACTGGTGATACGTTATGTGCAGAGAAAAGCGTGGTTATTCTAGAATCTATGGAATTCCCTGAACCAGTTATCTCTGTAGCAATCGAGCCTAAATCAAAAGCTGACCAAGACAAAATGGCGATTGCATTAGGTAAGCTTGCTGAAGAGGATCCTACATTCAAAACTGAAACAAACCAAGAGACTGGTCAAACGATCATCTCAGGTATGGGTGAGTTACACCTTGACATCATCGTGGACCGTCTGAAGCGTGAGTTTAAAGTAGAAGCTAACGTTGGTGCTCCACAAGTATCTTACCGTGAAACGTTCCGTGGTTCTGCGGAAGTAGAAGGTAAATTCGTTCGCCAATCTGGTGGTCGTGGTCAATATGGTCACGTTTGGGTTAAATTTGAACCTAACGAAGAAGGTGCAGGTTTTGAATTCGTAAATAACATCGTTGGTGGTGTTGTACCACGTGAATACATTCCATCTGTTGAGGCTGGTATTAAGGAATCAATGGAAAATGGTGTACTTGCTGGTTATCCATTAATCGATGTGAAAGCGACACTTTACGATGGAAGCTATCACGATGTTGACTCTAACGAAACAGCATTTAAAGTAGCAGCATCTATGGCGCTTAAAGCAGCGAAAAACAAATGTAACCCAGTAATCCTTGAACCAATGATGAAGGTTGAGGTTGTTATCCCAGAAGAATACATGGGTGACATTATGGGTGACGTAACTTCCCGTCGTGGGCGTGTAGAAGGAATGGAAGCTCGTGGACCTGCTCAAGTAGTAAAAGCATTTGTCCCACTTTCAGAAATGTTTGGTTATGCAACTGCACTTCGTTCTAATACACAAGGTCGTGGTACTTACACTATGCACTTCGATCACTACGAAGAAGTTCCTAAGAGCATTGCAGAAGAAATTATTAAGAAAAATGCTGGCGAATAATTGATTTTTTTCTTAATCTAAAGTATAACTTGTATTATAGGCTTAAGCATTCAAATGCCTAAGCCGAGATACATGAAAATATAAAAAAACTTTTTACTTAATTAAAGGAGGAAATATACATGGCTAAAGAAAAATTTGACCGTTCCAAAGACCACGTAAATATTGGTACAATTGGACACGTTGACCATGGTAAAACAACTTTAACTGCAGCAATTACAAACGTTCTTTTCAACAAATATGGTAGCGGGGAAGCTCGTGCTTATGACCAAATCGATGGTGCTCCAGAAGAAAAAGAACGTGGAATCACAATCTCAACAGCACACGTTGAGTACGAAACTGATAACCGTCACTATGCACACGTTGACTGCCCAGGTCACGCTGACTATGTTAAAAACATGATCACTGGTGCTGCACAAATGGACGGCGCTATCCTTGTAGTATCTGCAGCGGATGGTCCAATGCCACAAACTCGTGAGCACATCTTACTTTCTCGTCAAGTAGGTGTACCAGCGATCGTTGTATTCTTAAACAAATGTGATATGGTAGATGACGAAGAACTTCTAGAACTAGTTGAAATGGAAGTACGTGATCTATTAAGCGAATATGATTTCCCTGGTGATGATGTACCAGTAATCAAAGGTTCTGCACTTCAAGCACTTGAAGGTGAAGAGCAATACGTTAACGCAATCCTTGAACTTATGGAAGCTGTTGATGACTATATTCCTCGTCCAGACCGTGATACTGAGAAATCATTCATGATGCCAGTAGAGGACGTATTCTCTATCACTGGTCGTGGTACTGTTGCAACAGGACGTGTTGAGCGTGGTGTTGTAAAAGTAGGTGACGAAGTAGAAATCATCGGTCTTGCTGAAGAAGCTTCTAAAACTACTATCACTGGTGTTGAAATGTTCCGTAAGCTTCTTGACTATGCAGAAGCTGGTGACAACATTGGTGCACTACTTCGTGGTGTTGCACGTGAAGAAATCAACCGTGGTCAAGTACTAGCTAAGCCTGGTTCTATTACTCCACACACAAAATTCAAAGCGGAAGTTTATGTACTTTCTAAAGACGAAGGTGGACGTCACACTCCATTCTTCTCAAACTATCGTCCGCAATTCTATTTCCGTACAACTGACGTAACTGGTGTTATCGAGTTACCAGAAGGTGTGGAAATGGTAATGCCTGGTGATAATATCGAAATGACAGTATCTCTTATCTCTCCAATCGCGATTGAGGATGGAACTAAATTCTCAATTCGTGAAGGTGGACGTACAGTAGGTGCTGGTGTCGTAGCAGAAATCATTGAGTAATCAATGATATATATAAAAGCAGGTAGCCTTATGACTACCTGCTTTTTTTCGTTATAAGAAAATAGAACATTAAGTAACTCAAAGAGAGATAATACATGAATAGGAGTAACAGATGAAAAGGTTTTTAAAGTACAGCATATTCATAGTGTTTTCTATTTTATTTATAGCAGTAGTTGGTTTTTATATTTGGACACAACAAACATATGAAGCAACAGGGGAGCTTTATCAATTAGTGGATCAGATAGACGAAGAAGATGGGTGGTTAATATTTGAGCCGACCACCAATTATGAAAAGGGAATTATTATTTATCCCGGTGCTAAAGTTGAGCCAGAAGCATATAGTTACTTAGCACAAGAGTTAAGTGAACGAGGATATGTGGTAGGAATACCTACTTTCCGTTTGAACCTTGCGATAATTGATAAGGATGTAGCAAAAGAACTTCAGGCTAAATACAAACAAGTATCAGATTGGTATATAGGTGGACACTCTTTAGGTGGAGTAGCAGCTTCCATGTACACAAAAGAGAACAAAGAAATAATAAGTGGATTATTTTTTTTAGGATCCTATTCGACCAAAAGTCAAGATTTCTCAGGAACAACTTTGCCGATGCTATCTATATATGGAGAACGTGATGGACTTACTACGCTGGATGATGTTGAAGAAAGTAAAGAATACTTCTCTGAGCAAGCTGCTTTTTTTGAAATAGAAGGTGGCAACCACGCACAGTTTGGTATATATGGTCCGCAAAAGGGCGATAATGATGCTGTGATAAAGGTGAAAGAACAGCAGAACGAAATTATCGATGGCATAGATAGTTGGATTAGTAGTATTGATTGATATGTTCATTCATAATCACCAAAGTCTTTCGGCTAAGAAATCAACCTAAATAATTTCTTAAAAAATTTCATATAAATCTTGCATTCATCGCGTTATTTCTATATAATAAACAATGTTGGTCATAAAACAGGCGATGATGCGGAAGGTTGTTGGCACACCCGGCCCCTTTGCCATGGCGGGTGTATCAAGGAATTTTCGCGGAGAAAGTCTATTATCTAAATGGGCGAAAAGGAGGGAAAATAATGGCAAAAGAAAAAATTAGAATTCGTTTAAAAGCGTATGATCACCGTATTTTAGATCAGTCTGCAGATAAAATTGTAGATACTGCAAAAAGATCTGGTGCAGGAGTTTCAGGACCGATTCCATTACCAACGGAAAAATCGGTATACACAGTTTTGCGTGCGACTCACAAATACAAAGACGCTCGTGAGCAATTCGAAATGCGCACACATAAACGTCTAATTGATATTGTAAGTCCAACACCAAAAACGGTTGATTCATTAATGCGTTTGGATTTACCGTCAGGTGTAGATATTGAAATTAAACTATAATATAAATTTAACATTCTAGGAGGTGTAACGGATGACGAAAGGAATCTTAGGTCGCAAAGTCGGCATGACACAGATTTTCTCTGAAGAGGGCGAATTAATCCCTGTAACAGTAGTTCAAGCTGAACCAAACGTTGTGCTGCAAAAGCGTACAGAAGAAAATGATGGATATGAAGCAATCCAAATTGGTTTTGCAGACGAAAAGAAAAATCGCGCTAACAAACCAGAGCAAGGACATGCTGAAAAAGCAAATACTACTCCTAAGCGCTTCGTTCGTGAAATCCGTGACGTAAATCTTGATGAATATGATTTAGGTCAAGAGATAAACGTAGAGGTTTTTGAAGCAGGAGATAAAATCGATGTAACAGGTACTTCTAAAGGGAAAGGTTTCCAAGGTGCGATCAAGCGCCACAACCAACAACGTGGACCGGAAACTCATGGTTCTCACTACCACAGATCAGCAGGTTCAATGGGAGCTGCCGCTGACCCAGCACGAGTTTTTAAAGGTAAAAAACTCCCTGGACAAATGGGTGGAGAGCAAATTACAATCCAAAACTTAGAAGTAGTAAAAGTGGACGCAGAGCGTAACCTTCTATTAATTAAAGGTAACGTTCCAGGTGCAAAAAAATCATTCGTGAAAGTTACGAGTGCAATAAAGGCTAACTAATTATTAATCGAAGGGAGGATATGTCATGCCTAAAGTAGCACTATATAATCAAAGTGGATCACAAGTTGGTGATGTAGAAATCAACGACGCGGTGTTCGGAATCGAACCAAATGAACATGTACTACATGACGCTGTTTTAATGCAACGCGCATCTTTACGTCAAGGTACACATGCAGTGAAAAACCGTTCTGACGTAAGTGGTGGTGGACGTAAACCATGGCGCCAAAAAGGAACAGGTCGTGCACGCCAAGGTTCAATTCGCTCACCACAATGGGTAGGCGGTGGAACTGTTTTCGGTCCTACACCAAGAAGCTATAGCTACAAATTACCTAAGAAAGTGCGTAGATTAGCGCTTAAATCTGCTCTTTCTTCTAAGGTGAAAGAAGATAGCTTAGTAGTATTAGAAGGAATTGCAATCGAAACACCAAAAACAAAAGAAGTTGTTTCAATGCTTTCTTCATTAAATGTTGATGCAAAAGCATTAATCGTTACAGCAGATAAAGACGATGTATTAGCAAAATCAGCTAATAATCTTCAAAATGTAAAAGTACTATCAGTAAGCGAAGTGAATGTATTAGACTTGCTTACGCATGACAAGCTGATCTTAACGAAAGAAGCAGCTGAAAAAGCAGGGGAGGTGCTTGCATAATGGCAGATGCACGTGATATTATTAAGCGCCCGGTCATAACTGAACACTCTGCAGATTTAATGGCAGAAAAGAAATATACTTTTGAAGTAAGTAAAGAAGCAAACAAAACACAAATCAAAGATGCAGTAGAAGAAATCTTTGGTGTGAAAGTCTTGAATGTAAACACATTAAACAAAAAAGGTAAGTTCAAGCGCATGGGACGTTATGGCGGCTATCGCCCTAACCGTAAAAAAGCAATTGTTCAGTTATCTGAAGACAGTAAAGAACTAGATTTCTTTGAAACATTATAATTTGAATCACAAAGGAGGGAAAACAGATGGCGATTAAAAAGTATAAACCAACTTCCAATGGTCGTAGAGGTATGACGGTATCAGATTATGCTGAAATCACTACTGATCAACCAGAAAAATCACTACTTGCACCATTAAGCAAACGTGGTGGTCGTAATAATCAAGGTAAATTAACAGTTCGTCATCAAGGCGGTGGACATAAGCGTAAGTATCGTATTATCGATTTCAAACGTGACAAAGATGGAATACCAGGCAAAGTTGCTACAATCGAATACGATCCAAACCGTTCTGCAAACATCGCACTAATCCATTATGCAGATGGAGAAAAACGTTATATTATTGCACCAAAAGGTATCCAAGTAGGTCATGAAATTGTATCTGGTCCAGACGCAGATATTAAATTAGGTAATGCTTTACCACTTGGTGATATTCCAGTAGGTACAACTATTCATAACATTGAATTAAAACCAGGTCGTGGTGCACAATTAGCTAGATCTGCTGGTGCTCAAGCACAAATCCTTGGACGTGAAGGTAAATACGTATTAGTACGTTTAGCTTCAGGAGAAGTACGCTTAGTCTTAGCGACTTGCCGTGCGACTGTAGGTCAAGTAGGTAACTTAGAGCACGAATTAATCAATGTAGGTAAAGCTGGACGTTCTCGTTGGCAAGGCAAGCGTCCAACAGTTCGTGGTTCTGTAATGAACCCTAACGATCACCCTCACGGTGGTGGTGAAGGACGTGCACCTATCGGACGTAAATCACCAATGTCACCTTGGGGCAAACCAACACTTGGTTACAAAACACGTCAGCGTAACAAACAATCAGATAAATTTATTGTACGTAAACGTAAAAAATAACGGGGTTGAACGACGGGCATTAATACCCGTCCGACAATCGCGAAGGGAGGCTTATCCATGGGTCGTAGCTTAAAAAAAGGACCTTTCGCAGATGACCATTTAATGAAAAAGATCGATAAATTGAACGAGGATGACAAAAAAACAGTAGTGAAGACGTGGTCTCGTCGCTCTACCATTTTCCCTAACTTTGTCGGTCATACGATTGCGGTATATGATGGTCGCAAACATGTGCCAGTATACGTAACAGAAGATATGGTTGGACACAAATTAGGTGAATTCGCTCCAACACGTACGTATAGAGGACACGCTGGAGACGACAAGAAAACAAAACGTTAATTGAGAGGAGGTACTCCTAATGCAAGCAAAAGCTGTTGCAAAATCAGTTCGTATTGCTCCTCGTAAAGTCCGCCTAGTGATTGACTTAATCCGAGGCAAAGATGCAGGAGAAGCAATTGCGATTTTAAAACATACACAACGCGGTGCTTCACCAGTTGTGGAGAAATTATTAAACTCTGCGATCGCAAATGCAGAGCACAATTATGAAATGAACCCTGAGAATTTAGTAGTGTCAGAAGCGTTTGTAAATGAAGGTGTTACTTTGAAACGTTTCCGCCCACGTGCACAAGGTCGTGCAACACAAATCAACAAACGAACTAGCCACATTACAGTGGTTTTATCTGAGAAAAAGGAGGGATAATCTGTGGGTCAAAAAGTAAATCCAACTGGTCTTCGTGTCGGAGTTATCCGTGATTGGGAATCTAAGTGGTATGCAGGTAAAGATTACGCAGACCTTTTACATGAAGATATTAAAATTCGTGAATATATCGAAGGACGTTTAAAAGATGGTGCTGTATCTAAAGTTGAAATCGAAAGAGCAGCAAACCGTGTAAATATCTCTATTTCTACAGCTAAGCCAGGTATGGTAATTGGTAAAGGTGGTTCTGAAGTAGAAGCACTACGTAAATCACTAAACCAACTAACTGGTAAGAGAGTACACATTAATATTGTCGAAGTGAAAAAAGCTGATTTAGATGCTAAATTAGTAGCAGAAAATATCGCACGTCAATTAGAAAACCGTGTATCATTCCGTCGTGCACAGAAACAAACGATCCAACGCGCTATGCGTGCAGGTGCGAAAGGTATTCGTACACAAGTATCAGGTCGTCTTGGTGGTGCAGATATGGCGAGAGCTGAAAGTTATAGTGAAGGAACAGTTCCACTTCATACTTTGCGTGCAGATATCGATTATGGTACTGCAGAAGCAGACACAACTTACGGTAAACTAGGTGTTAAAGTATGGATTTATCGTGGAGAAGTCCTTCCAACTAAAAACAATAACTAAGGAAGGGGGCAAAGCATTATGTTAATGCCAAAACGTGTAAAACATCGTAAGCAACATCGTGGTAATATGAAAGGTAAAGCGAAAGGCGGTACGTCAGTAGCATTTGGTGAATACGGTCTTCAGGCTGTTGAAGCTGCATGGATTACTAGCCGTCAAATCGAAGCAGCTCGTATAGCGATGACTCGTTATATGAAACGTGGTGGTAAAGTATGGATTAAAATTTTCCCAGATAAACCTTATACAGCTAAGCCTCTAGAGGTTCGTATGGGTTCTGGTAAAGGTGCTCCTGAAGGATGGGTAGCAGTTGTAAAACCTGGTAAGATAATGTTTGAGATTGCGGGTGTATCGGAAGAGGTAGCACGTGAAGCACTTCGTCTTGCATCTCACAAATTACCAATCAAAACGAAATTCGTAAAACGAGAAGAAATTGGTGGTGAAATCAATGAAGGCTAATGAAATTAGAGAACTAACCACTGCCGAAATTGAACAAAAGATCAAGTCGTTAAAAGAAGAGCTTTTCAATTTGCGTTTCCAACTTGCAACAGGTCAGTTGGAAAACACAGCACGTCTACGCGAAGTACGTAAGTCCATTGCACGTATGAAGACTGTTGTTCGCGAAAGAGAGCTAAGCGTAAATAACTGATAATAAAGGAGGTTAGCCTCAGATGAGTGAGCGTAATAATCGTAAGGTCTATACCGGACGTGTCGTATCTGACAAAATGGATAAGACAATCACTGTTGTAGTTGAGACATATAAATTTCACACTTTATATGGTAAACGTGTTAAATACTCTAAAAAATTCAAAACTCATGATGAAAACAACCAAGCAAAAATTGGCGATGTTGTACGCATCATGGAAACTAAGCCACAATCTAAGACAAAACGTTTCCGTCTAGTTGAAGTTGTGGAAGAAGCAGTAATTATTTAATTTAAGTTCGCTCGGATAAGTTCCGAAGGGAGGGTACACGAATATGATCCAACAAGAATCTCGTTTAAAAGTAGCAGATAACTCTGGTGCTCGTGAAGTACAAGCGATTAAAGTACTAGGTGGTTCTGGTCGCAAAACAGCGAACATTGGTGATGTAATTGTTTGCTCGGTAAAACAAGCAACACCAGGTGGCGTTGTTAAAAAAGGTGAAGTCGTAAAAGCAGTAATCGTACGTTCTAAGAGCGGAGTAAGACGTAAAGACGGTTCTTATATTCGATTTGATGAGAATGCAGCTGTCATCGTTCGTGATGACCAAAGTCCAAGAGGTACTCGTATTTTTGGACCAGTTGCACGTGAATTGCGTGATGCGAAATTCATGAAAATCGTATCTCTAGCTCCAGAAGTATTATAAGCACGTTACGGAAAAACCGTGTAAGGAGGTGCGGATAGCATGCATGTCAAAAAAGGTGATAAAGTACAAGTAATTACAGGTAAAGATAAAGGAAAGCAGGGTACTGTTTTAGCTGCATTTCCGAAAAAAGATCGTGTGCTTGTAGAAGGTGTTAATGTTGTGAAGAAACACGCTAAGCCTTCTCAGGAAAACCCACAAGGTGGTATCTTAAATCAAGAAGCAACGATTCATGTATCAAATGTATTGCCAGTAGACCCTAAATCTGGCGAACCAACTCGAGTTGGATATGAAGTACGTGATGGAAAGAAAGTTCGTATCGCTAAAAAATCTGGTGAATCTTTAGATAAATAGTCTTAGCGATGAAAGGAGGTTTACGTGATGAACACTTTAAAAGAAAAGTACAATAATGAAATTGTTTCTTCATTAGTTGAGAAATTTAATTATGAATCCGTAATGGAAGTACCAAAGGTCGAAAAAATAGTTGTGAACATGGGTGTTGGTGATGCAGTGCAAAACTCTAAGGCACTTGATGCTGCAGTAGAAGAATTGGCACAAATCACTGGTCAAAAACCTGTTGTAACAAAAGCAAAGAAATCAATCGCAGGCTTCCGTTTACGTGAAGGAATGCCAATCGGTGCGAAGGTAACATTGCGCGGAGAGCGTATGTATGACTTCCTTCAAAAGCTTATCGACGTATCACTACCACGTGTACGTGACTTCCGTGGTATCTCTAAAAAAGCATTTGATGGCCGTGGTAACTACACTTTAGGTGTAAAAGAACAATTAATTTTCCCAGAAATTAATTATGACCAAGTAAACAAAGTGAGAGGGATGGACGTTGTTATCGTAACAACAGCTGATTCTGACGAAGAAGCTGCGGATCTCTTAACACAACTTGGCATGCCTTTCCAAAAATAAGCGAAAAGCTAAAATAAGGAGGGAAAAGAGTGGCTAAAAAATCAATGATCGCAAAGCAACAACGCAAAGCGAAATTCAAAGTGCAAGAATACACTAGATGTGAACGTTGTGGACGTCCACACTCTGTAATCCGCAAATTCAAGCTTTGCCGTATTTGTTTCCGTGAACTTGCATATAAAGGTCAAATTCCTGGTGTTAAAAAAGCAAGCTGGTAAATCCCCGATTAGGGAAGGAGGTAATGAGAAATGGTTATGACAGATCCAATTGCAGATATGCTTACTCGTATTCGTAACGCTAATATGGTTCGCCATGAAAAATTGGAGTTCCCAGCGTCGAATCTTAAGAAAGAAATCGCAGATATTTTAAAACGTGAAGGTTTTATCCGTGACTATGAGTATGTAGAGGATAACAAACAAGGAATCCTTCGTATCTTTTTGAAGTATGGTACAAACGAAGAGCGTGTAATTTCAGGTTTAAAGAAAATCAGTAAACCAGGTTTACGTGTTTATGCAAAAGCTGATGAGCTTCCTAAAGTATTAAATGGTTTAGGTATTGCGATCGTTTCTACTTCAAAAGGGGTATTATCTGATAAAGAAGCACGCACGCAAGCAATCGGTGGCGAAGTGCTAGCATATATTTGGTAAGATATTCTTAGAAGACAGGAGGTGTAGTAGCATGTCTCGTATAGGTTTAAAACTTTTAGAGATTCCAGAAGGTGTGGAAATCAAAGTAAATGGAAATAACATTACTGTTAAAGGACCAAAAGGTGAATTGAGCCGTTCTTTCGACAGTGATATGAAAGTAAATATTGAGGATAATGTATTGACTGTTGAGCGTCCAAGTGACTCTAAACAACATAAAGCATTACATGGTACAACTCGAAGCCTAATCGGTAATATGGTGGAAGGTGTCCATAAAGGTTTCGAAAAAGCTCTTGAGATTCAAGGTGTAGGTTACCGTGCACAAAAACAAGGAAATAAACTTGTTGTTAATGCTGGTTATTCTCACCCTGTAGAATTGGAACCAATTGACGGTATCGACATTGAAGTTCCAGCTAATACAAAAGTAGTTGTAAAAGGTATCGACAAAGAATTAGTTGGTGCTGTTGCAGCAAACATTCGCGCTATTCGCCCACCAGAACCATATAAAGGTAAAGGTATCCGTTATGAAGGTGAATATGTACGTCGTAAAGAAGGTAAAACTGCTAAGTAAGTTTAGGTAGCAAGCAGAAAGGAGTGACCTAGATGATCACAAAGCCTGATAAAAATAGTGTACGTAAAAAAAGACATCAGCGTATCCGTAAGAATCTATTCGGAACACAGGAACGCCCACGTCTAAACGTATTTCGTTCAAATAAACACATCTACGCACAACTAATCGATGATGTTAACAATGTAACATTAGTTAGTGCATCTACGGTAGATAATGAGTTAAACTTAGAAGCAACAGGAAATGTAGAAGCTGCAAAGCAAGTTGGTGAGCTTATCGCAAAACGTGCAATCGATAAAGGATTGACAAATGTTGTTTTTGATCGTGGTGGATATTTATATCATGGTCGAGTTAAATCTCTAGCAGATGCTGCTCGCGAAGCAGGTCTTGAATTTTAATCAAAAAAGGAGGGACATATGTTGCGTACTAACATCGACCCAAACAAATTAGATTTAGAAGAACGCGTTGTAACAATTAACCGTGTAGCAAAAGTTGTAAAAGGTGGACGTCGTTTTCGTTTTGCTGCATTGGTAGTAGTTGGAGATAAAAACGGTCATGTAGGATTTGGTACAGGTAAAGCACAAGAGGTACCAGATGCTATTAAAAAGGCAATTGATGATGCAAAGAAAAACTTAGTCAATGTACCGATCGTTGGAACTACAATTCCACACGAAATTCACGGACAATTCGGAGCTGGTAACATCTTAATGAAACCAGCTGTTGAAGGTACCGGAGTTATCGCAGGTGGACCTGTACGTGCCGTATTAGAACTAGCTGGTGTAGGTGATATTCTTTCTAAATCACTAGGTTCTAACACACCAATTAACATGGTTCGTGCAACAATCAATGGACTTAGCGAATTAAAACGTGCTGAAGAAGTAGCAAAACTTCGTGGCAAGTCTGTAGAAGAATTGTTAGGATAAGGAGGGAAACGAAATGTCTAATCAATTAGAAATTACCCTCAAACGCAGTGTCATCGGTAGATCAGAAGTACAAAAAGCTACTGTTCAAACACTAGGTCTTAAAAAGATTCATCAGTCAGTAGTCCGTGAAGATACTCCTGTCGTGCGAGGCATGATTAACAAAGTATCACATTTAGTTGACGTGAAAGAAGTTTAATAAAAATTGTTGTAAAGAGGAGGTGCTCGCATGAAACTTCATGAATTAAAACCATCACAAGCGAAGAAACAACGCAACCGCGTTGGTCGCGGTATGTCATCAGGTAATGGTAAAACATCTGGACGTGGTCACAAAGGTCAAAAGGCACGTTCTGGCGGAGGTGTACGTCCAGGATTCGAAGGTGGACAAATGCCACTCTTCCAACGTTTACCGAAGCGAGGTTTTACAAACATCAACCGTAAAGATTTCGCAATTGTTAACCTTGAAACATTGAATAATTTTGACGAAGGTACCGAAGTGACACCTGAGCTTTTACTTGAGACTGGTACCATTAGCAAGGTCAATACTGGTGTTAAGATTCTTGGAAACGGCAAGTTAGAAAAGAAATTAACCGTAAAAGCTCATAAGTTTTCTGCTTCAGCTAAAGATGCAATTGAAGCAGCGGGCGGTCAAACTGAGGTGATTTAATGTTTCGTACAATCTCCAATTTTGTGCGTGTGGCTGATATTAGACAAAAGATTATTTTTACACTTCTCATGTTAGTAGTATTTCGTATTGGTACTTTCATTCCAGTTCCATTTACAGACCGAACTGCTATTGACTTTATGAATGAACAAAATGTTTTTGGGTTACTGAATACATTTGGTGGTGGAGCATTACAAAACTTCTCCATTTTCGCAATGGGGATTATGCCTTACATCACGGCATCCATCATTATGCAATTATTGCAAATGGATGTCGTTCAGAAATTCTCTGAGTGGAAAAAACAAGGGGAAATGGGACGTAAAAAACTTGCGCAGGTTACTCGTTATGCAACCATTGGGTTAGCATTTATTCAAGCTTGTGCAATGTCAGTAGGCTTTAATGCAATGTCAGGTGGCCTTTTGATTAATGATCCTGGCGTAGGGAAGTTTATAGTAATTGCGCTAGTATTGACAAGTGGTACTGCATTTTTAATGTGGTTAGGGGAACAAATTACTGCAAATGGTGTAGGTAATGGTATCTCTATCCTTATCTTTGCCGGTATCGTAGCTGCCATTCCCAATGGTATTAATCAAATTTACGCACAATACTTTGGATCTGGTGTAGGAGATGAACTTTTCTTAAACATCGTCATTGTGCTGTTGATTGTATTGCTTATACTTGCTGTAATAGTAGGTGTTATTTTTATACAACAAGCATTACGTAAAATTCCAGTACAATATGCGAAACGTTTAGTGAATCGTTCACCAGTAGGAGGACACTCTACTCATTTACCGTTGAAAGTAAATGCTGCAGGGGTAATCCCAGTCATTTTTGCAATTTCATTTATCATTGCACCGCGTACAATCGCAGGGTTCTTTGAGAATAATGAAGTTGCGATAACGATCTCCAATATTTTTGATTATTCAAACCCAACCGGTATGATTATTTACGTTGTGCTAATCATCGCATTTACGTATTTCTATACATTTGTTCAAGTTAATCCTGAGCAAATGGCTGATAACTTGAAGAAGCAAGGTGGCTATATCCCTGGTATTCGACCAGGAAAAACAACGGAGACTTATTTAACACGTGTTATGTATCGACTAACATTTGTTGGATCATTATTCTTAGCTGCTGTCGCTGTTTTACCGTTAGTATTAGGTGATCTGGCAGGTCTACCACAATCCGTGCAAATCGGTGGAACAGGACTTTTAATTGTTGTTGGTGTTGCTTTACAAACGATGAAGCAATTAGAAGGGCAGTTAGTAAAACGTAACTATAAAGGCTTTATTAAGTAAAGTTTCTATAGAACGGACTAGACAGAGAGCGAGGGGAAAATCGTTGAATCTAATCCTTATGGGACTACCTGGTGCTGGTAAGGGGACGCAGGCAGAAAAAATTGTAGAAAAATATGACATCCCTCATATTTCAACTGGAGATATGTTTCGGTTGGCTATTAAAGAAGGAACTGAACTTGGCCAAAAAGCAAAGAGCTATATGGATGAAGGTGCTCTTGTTCCAGATGAAGTAACAATTGGTATCGTAAAAGAAAGATTAAGCAAAGATGACTGTCAAAAAGGTTTCTTGTTAGATGGTTTCCCACGTACTTTGGCACAAGCTGAAGCATTGGATGAACTACTTTCTAGCATGAACCGCTCGATTGATTATGTTTTACATGTAGATGTTGATAAGGATGAATTGATAGAACGTCTTACTGGACGCCGTATTTGTCCTGAATGTGGCACTGCATATCACGTAGTATTCAATCCTCCTAAGGTTGAAGGAGTATGTGATAAAGATGGTGCAAAACTTATCCAACGTGAAGATGATCAACCTAGTACAGTTAGAAATCGTTTAGAGGTTAATCTTGAACAAACACAACCAATGTTAGACTTTTACTCTAATAAAGGTGACTTAGTGACAATTAACGGATCTCAAGAGATTGATGAAGTGTTCAGCGATATTGATGAGAAATTAAAAACAATTTCTTAATGAAATGTTGCCAAAGTTGGTATAATGTTACTAACAATGAAAATAGGTATAACGTAAAACCTAAATGAAGGTGATGATGGTTGAGCGAGACGGAGAGTTATCCGGAATTAGGTCAGGTTGTTCAAATCCTACAGGGACGCGAAGCAGGTCAGTTTGCAATTGTAATTGGAAAAGTAGACAGTCGTTTTGTGTTGTTGGCAGATGGAGATAAACGCAAATATGATCGACCAAAGAAGAAGAATGTTCATCATGTTGCGTACACAAGCTTTATATCTCCTGAAGTTCAAAGAAGCCTTCTCGAAACAGGGCGCGTAACCAATGGTAAATTGCGTTATGCTATTAATAAATTTGTCGAAGAAATGGAGACAGATTTGAAGAAGGGAGATCAACTCGATGGCGAAAGACGATGCAATTGAAGTCGAAGGTACGGTAATTGATACATTACCGAATGCAATGTTTAAAGTAGAATTAGAGAATGGTCACACCGTGTTAGCACATGTTTCTGGTAAAATCAGAATGCACTTTATTCGAATTTTACCTGGTGACAAAGTAACGGTTGAACTTTCTCCATATGATTTAACAAGAGGTCGCATTACGTACCGTTATAAATAAAATGCTCCGACACAAGAGGAGGTATGGAAGATGAAGGTAAGACCATCTGTAAAACCAATTTGTGAAAAATGCAAGGTTATTCGTCGTAAAGGTAAAGTAATGGTAATTTGCGAAAACCCTAAGCATAAACAAAAACAAGGATAAGGAGGTGTAATCACTCTATGGCACGTATTGCTGGTGTAGATGTTCCGCGTGATAAGCGCGTAGTGATTGCTTTAACCTATATTTACGGTATTGGAAAAACAACTGCTAAGAAAGTATTGGAAGAAGCTGGTGTTAATGAGGACACTCGTGTTCGTGATTTAACAGAAGAAGAATTAGGTCAAATTCGTCAAACAATTGACAGCTATACTGTAGAAGGTGATCTTCGTCGTGAAGTATCCTTAAACATTAAGCGTCTAATTGAAATTGGTTCCTATCGTGGTGTACGTCATCGCCGTGGTTTACCTGTTCGAGGACAAAAAACGAAAAACAACTCACGTACTCGTAAAGGTCCTAGAAAAACAATGGCTAACAAAAAGAAATAAGATAAAAGGAGGTTTGCTTACTTATGGCTCGTAAAACAAATACACGTAAACGTCGTGTGAAAAAGAATATAGACACGGGTATTGCGCATATTCGTTCTACATTCAATAACACAATCGTAACGATTACTGATGTTCAAGGAAACGCGGTTAGCTGGAGCAGTGCAGGAGCGTTAGGTTTCAAAGGTTCTCGTAAATCTACTCCTTTCGCAGCGCAAATGGCTGCTGAAGCTGCAGCAAAAGCGGCTCAGGATCATGGTGTAAAATCTTTAGAGGTTACAGTGAAAGGACCTGGTGCTGGACGTGAAGCAGCAATCCGTTCACTTCAAGCAGCAGGTATTGAAGTAACTGCCATTCGTGATGTAACACCAGTTCCTCACAATGGTTGTCGCCCGCCAAAACGTCGTCGAGTATAATCACACAGTATATTATTTGTTAATCTGTCTATAATGGTTTATGATAGCTTAATAAAGTTTTTTAGATGTTTATTAATGACACCATTGCTTTCGACAGACACAAAATCACAATTGCATAGTGCAGAAACGGGAACTGCCTACCTGGGGAATTTCGGTTAGACCCTGAGTCTAACCGGGGTTTCGACGTTTTAGAGGAGGGTTTAATAGATGATCGAAATTGAAAAACCAAAAATAGAAACAGTAGAAATCAGTGATGATGCTACTTATGGCAAATTCGTTGTAGAACCACTAGAGCGTGGATATGGTACTACACTTGGTAACTCCTTGCGTCGTATCCTATTATCTTCACTTCCTGGCGCTGCTGTTACTTCTGTTCAAATTGATGGAGCTTTACATGAGTTCTCTACGGTTGAAGGTGTTGTCGAAGATGTGACAACTATTATCCTAAACTTAAAGAAACTAGCTCTTAAAATCTATTCAGATGAAGAGAAAACTCTTGAAGTAGATGTACAGGGAGAAGGGAAAGTTACGGCTGCGGATATCATTTTTGATAGTGATGTCGAAATTTTAAATCCGGATCTTCATATTGCTACGGTTGGTAGTAATGGCCATTTAAAAATGAAAATTTCAGCTCAAAGCGGCCGAGGATACCGCCCAGCTGACACTAATAACCATGAGGATCGTCCGATTGGTGTTATTCCAGTGGACTCTATCTTCACTCCAGTTTCAAAAGTAACCTATCAAGTAGAAAATACCCGTGTTGGTGAAGATGCCAATTATGATAAGCTTACTTTTGATGTGTTAACAGATGGAAGTATTCGTCCTGAAGAAGCAGTTTCTTTAGGAGCTAAAATCTTCACGGAACATATGAATATTTTTGTTGGTTTAACAGATGAAGCGAAGAACGCTGAAATTATGATCGAAAAAGAAGAAGACCAAAAAGAAAAAGTTCTTGAAATGACAATCGAAGAGCTTGATTTATCTGTAAGGTCTTATAACTGCTTGAAACGAGCAGGAATTAATACTGTACAGGAATTAGCTCATAAGTCAGAAGAAGATATGATGAAGGTACGAAACTTAGGTCGTAAATCACTAGAAGAAGTGAAGCATAAATTAGAAGATCTAGGTCTCGGACTACGAAACGAAGATTAATCACGACACCTTTTAGAGATTTCGAACGAAGGAGGGATATTCCATGGCTAGAAAATTAGGACGTACAACGGATCAACGTATGGCTTTGCTTCGAGGTTTAGCAACGGATCTTATTATCCATGAACGTTTAGAAACAACAGAAGCAAAGGCTAAAGAACTACGCTCGGTTGTTGACAAAATGATTACACTTGGTAAGCGCGGTGACCTTCACGCACGTCGTCAAGCTGCATCTTTCTTATACAATGCTGAAGCGAACGAAAACGAAGATGCTGTACAAAAGCTTTTCAACGACATTGCAGGTCGCTACGAAGATCGCCAAGGTGGATATACAAGAGTGCTTAAATTAGGACCCCGTCGCGGTGACGGAGCTGAAATGGCAGTAATCGAGTTAGTATAATTCCATAGCAAAGCAAGGCAAGGGCAGGAGCAAATCTCTTTAAGAGGTGCATCCAAGCCCTTTTTTTGTTGATCTAAAAGAATGGAGCACACTTTACATATACTACGAAAGCCGTTGACGGACATTTGCTCCGCTATTTGTGACAACAATACCCTTATTATGGTGGTGGACATCTATTCCACTAGTTATCTTCTCTGCTTTAGGAATAGAAGGAGAATTTGGTTTTTCTATCCCAATTTTGTTACTATTTACTCATTTTAATGGAGTCTGAAACGTTTTTGTTCATTTAGACGTTATAGTCTATAAAAGGGCTAAGGAAGTGAGTTAGATGAGAAAGTATATAATGTTGTTATTATTAGTCGTTATTACCATTGGATGTAGTAATGAGGCTGCTAAGCAATCAGAGGAAGTGGAAGAAGAAAGTAAGGAAGAACAAGTAAATAAAGATGAAGAGAACACAGATCAAAGTGACGAGGTTTCCAGCACTCTTTCAGAAATATCTATTTCAAGTGAACCAGAGGTTATCAAGCAATTATCAGCAGGGCAATTAACGGAAAACCTCAGTTATGAAGAAGAAACAGAAGGTGTGTTATGGGGTATTGATGATTTAGATCAGGGTTTTCTAGAAGAATTAAAGGATGCGATACAATCTGATCTAACAGAGACCGATGAACCAGAAACATTCCTAAAGGCGCTGATTTACTATGCTGGATCTCCATATCATAGCCAATTGTTATCTGAATTAGAAGACTATCACCCTAACTATCAAAAACCATTATTACCACGACCAGAAACGGTGGAAGGCGAGGAAAATGAAGCAAGTGATTACGCTTATATTTTATTGGATGCGAGCTCTAGTATGTTACTGGAAGCTGAAGATGATTCCAAACAACGAATGGCTATTGCCAAAGATGCGGTTGAGAGTTTTGCCAAAACAATTGGTGAGTCTAGTGACGTATCATTAGTAGCTTTTGGACATGAAGGAGATGATAGCGATTCGGGTAAAGAAAAATCCTGTTCTGGAATCGAAGAGGTTTACCCTTTAGGTAGTTTTGAAGGTGAGAAGTTCCATGAGGCTGTTTCATCTGTTGAGGCAAAGGGATGGACACCGTTGGCAGCAGCAATTGAGGAAGTTATGGAATTAAGTGCTGAACAAGGTGGAAATGTTACCGTCTATATTGTTAGTGATGGAGTAGAAACTTGTGATGGAGACCCGGTAAAAGCTGCCGAGAACTTTGTGAAAAATAGCGATGATCAGGGAACGGTGAATATAATCGGTTTCCAAGTCGATCAGGAGGCAGAAGAACAGTTGACAGCGGTAGCGGAAGCAGGCCAGGGGGAGTACTACGCTGCCAATAATAGTGAGGAATTACAATCCACGATTGAATACGAATGGCTGCCTTCCATGACAGAATTAGCTTGGGCACCGGTAAACTTAGCACCAGTTGGTTGGGAGATCATGCGAAAACAAGAAGAAGTTAATGAGGTAAGCAGTGATTGGTCAGCTGTTATTTCACGAGAAGATCATCGTTTTCGCTCTGTTGTGAGCTTGTTACAGGAAGAAGAATGGATACCAGAAGAAAAAGTAACCCAATTGGAAGAGATTTTGGAAGAGCGTAAACAAGCGCTTGAAGATTTAAACGCTTCAATACGAGATGAAAAGAAAACACTAGTAGATACCGAAGCAAAAGAAATTAAAGAAGAAGTAGAAGAATGGGTTGAGGAAATGCGCGAATTAAGAGAGGCGTCTTCTTCATAATAGAAAAAGGAGCTGGCATATGTCAGCTCCTTTTAACTATTTAGAGACTAATTGAACAGGATGTAGGATACACTGAAACTGGCATAAATATCCACTTTTTGGAAAGAGAATATCTCAAAAAAATGAACCAGAACAAGATTTGTAGAACTTGATAAAGCGTGTATTATGATACAATAGACGTTGATGAATATTACCCGGGAAATAATGACTTTAAGGAGAAGTAATGATGACTTCGATAGAATTTCGTGATGTTTATTTTCGATATAATGAAGATGCCCCATGGATATTAAAAAAGTTCAATTTAAAAATAGAAGAAAATGAGACTGTTGCTATTATCGGTCATAATGGATCAGGTAAATCGACCATCGCAAAATTAGCAAATGGTTTACTAGTACCACAAGCTGGGGATATCTTGATTAATGGCAGAAGGCTGACCGCTTCTAACGTATGGGAGATACGGCAGAACATCGGAATGGTGTTTCAAAACCCTGAAAATCAATTTGTTGGAACAACGGTAAGAGACGATGTAGCGTTTGGTCTGGAAAACCGTGGTATACCACGTAAGGAAATGATTGAGCGAATTTATACTTCTTTAACCCAGGTCGGAATGGAAAACTATCAAGATCATGAACCACACAACCTTTCAGGTGGACAGAAGCAACGGGTAGCGATTGCGAGTGTCATGGCGACATATCCAGAGATCCTTTTGTTAGATGAAGCAACCTCCATGTTAGACCCAAGAGGTAGAAAGGAAATCCTATCGACCATTCATGATCTGCAGGAAGAATTAGAGATTACGATGGTGATGATCACCCATGATTTACATGAGATTATCCTAACTGATCGGGTTATTGTCATGAATCAAGGACAGATTTATAAAGATACTACAGTTAATCAATTATTCAATGATTATCAAGGGCTGCAGTCTATCGGCTTGTCATTACCATTAACGGTTGAGTTGGCAATAGAATTAGAGCGGCAATATGATTATCAATTTACAACATATCCATTAGATAATGAGGAGTTTTTGAAAGCATTATGGACATCCAATTTGAAAGAGTGAGTTATACGTATCAAATGAATACACCTTTTTCCTATCAAGCACTAAAAGATATTAACATGGAAATAAAAACAGGGGAATTTGTAGCAGTAGTTGGACATACAGGTTCTGGCAAGTCAACACTTCTCCAACATATTAATGGATTACTTCTTCCTACTGAAGGTCAAGTACAAGTAGGGAATTTCCAACTCTCAAGAGACAATAGGAGACAAGATTTGAAGAAACTACGGGAAAAAGTAGGGGTAGTTTTTCAATACCCGGAACATCAATTGTTTGAGGAGACAGTGGAGCGTGATATAAGTTTTGGTTTGAAAAACTTTCAAGTGCCAGCTGAAGAAACACAAACAAGGATTGCAAGTGCGCTAGAAAAAGTCCATTTATCAGATGACGTTTTACAGAAATCTCCATTCGAATTAAGTGGTGGACAAATGCGTAGGGTGGCGATTGCTGGTGTGCTTGCGATGGATCCAGAAGTATTAATATTGGATGAGCCAACGGCAGGTCTTGATCCTAAGGGACAACACGATGTGATGAATATGTTTTATGATTTGCATAAAACGAAGCATATGACTACCATTTTAGTTACACACCAGATGAATCACGCACTTGAGTATGCAGATCATATCTTTGTACTTGCAGATGGTCGTGTGCATATGGAAGGATCTCCAGAGCAAATCTTTTCGCAAGTGGAATCGCTAGAAGAGGCGAAGCTTAATATGCCTGATATCCTTTCATTAATGAATCAAATCAATCAAAAATTCGGTACTGATCTTTGCTATAAACGACAAAAACCAGATGAACTGGCTAAAGAAATAGTGGAGCAATTAAGGGAGAACAAGCCATTATGAAGTCATTTATGATTATAGGACAATATGTACCGGGTAATTCCTTGATTCATCGCTTAGATCCTAGGACCAAATTAATCGTTATCTTTACATTTGTCATTATCGTCTTCTTTGCAAACAATAGTTGGAGTTATGGTTGGTTAACTTTATTCGCACTCATATTAGTTCTATTAACGAGATTACGTATCGGTTATATCTTAAAGGGTATTACACCTGTATGGTTTTTAATTTTCTTTACCTTTATCCTTCATCTCATTATTACAAAGGAAGGGTCTGTTTTAATAGAAATAGCCGGCTTTGCTATACATGAGGGTGGAGTTCTGCAAGGGTTAACGATTTCGTTGCGTTTTTTCTTATTGGTGTTAGTCACTTCTTTATTAACGTTAACGACATCACCGATGGAAATTACAGATGCAATCGAAGAGCTTCTGGGACCATTAAAGAAGATAAAAGTACCGGTACATGAATTAGCACTTATGATGTCGATCTCGCTCCGGTTTATTCCGACATTGCTAGATGAAACAGAGAAAATCTCTAAGGCACAAGCGTCTCGAGGTGTGGACTTACGGACAGGGTCGATAAAAGACCGTATTTATGCGATAGTTCCATTATTAGTACCACTATTTATTAGTGCCTTTAAACGTGCAGAAGAGTTAGCGATGGCTATGGAAGCAAGAGGTTATCGAGGAAGTGAAGGTCGAACGAAATTAAGACAATTACAATTTAAGTCGTTAGATTTTATGGCGATGATTATCTACGTTTTGATTATCATTATCTTTTTCAGTTTGCGTAATTAAGGAGAAAAGTAAAATGAGATTAAAAGCAATTATTCGATATGATGGTACGCTTTTTTCAGGCTATCAAGTACAGCCAAATGGTCGAACGGTACAAGGAGTAATCGAAAAGGTTTTAACGAAAATGCATAAAGGTGATCACGTCCGTGTAACGGCATCAGGCAGAACCGATCAGGGAGTTCATGCTGTGGGTCAGGTGATTCACTTTGATACGGAATTAAAGATCCCATCTGAAAACTGGTTGCGAGCTTTAAATACCATGCTTCCGGATGATGTCGAGGTGGTATCCATTACAGAAGTTCCGGATGATTTTCATGCTCGGTATGATGTTAGTGAGAAGGAATATCGTTATTATATCTTGAATGCACCGGAGAAAAATTTGTTTCGCCGCCATTATACCCATTTTGTAGAAGGCGAACTTGATCCTGACGCAATGTATGAAGCAAGTCAACATTTTCTTGGCAGTCATGACTTTTCCTCTTTTTGTGCAGCAAACAGTAATGTACAAGGAAATAAGGTCCGTACGATTACAGACATTACGGTCAATAAAGAAGAAAACGACATTATTGTTCGAGTAAAAGGGACTGGCTTTTTATATAATATGGTACGGATTATTGTTGGCACCTTAATTGAAATCGGACTAGGTAAACGAGAGTCAAAGGAAATCTCAGAAATCATCGCAGCTCAGGATCGTTCTAAGGCTGGCAAAACCGCTCCTCCACAAGGATTGTATTTATGGGAAGTAAGTTACGATAAAAAAAGCGGCTAAAAACAACGAATCCTTGCGTTCTATCTATTGACATTTGGGGTTGTATATTATATTATGGTCTATGGCATTTTATTTTCTAAACCACGAATAGCCCCGGAAAGTTACTCGTGTTAGAATATAAATTCGGAACTAGAAAAGCGTAAGCGCCCGTTCAGAAACGTATGACTTGTACTGAAGCGTAGGAGATAAAGGAATCACAGCGACGAAGGAGCTGATGATGACTTATCGTACAGAGCGCAAGTGTTAGGCACTAGTTTTTGGGCGCTCGGAGCTAGACAAATTAAAAAAGACTTTAGAAACATTGATTTAGGAGGTAACCGATCATGCGCACAACTTTCATGGCAAATGAAAATAATATTGAACGCAAATGGTTTGTTGTCGACGCAGAAGGTCAAACGTTAGGTCGTTTAGCAAGTGAAATTGCTACAATCCTTCGCGGTAAGCACAAACCAACATATACACCGCATGTTGACACTGGTGATCATGTTATCATTATCAACGCGGAAAAAATCGAACTTACAGGTAAAAAACTTAGCGATAAGTTATATCACCGTCACTCTAATCACCCAGGTGGTTTAAAAACACGTACTGCTAACGAAATGCGTGAAAAATATCCTGAACAAATGTTAGAACTAACCATTAAAGGGATGCTACCAAAAGGTAAATTAGGTCGTCAAATGGGTAAAAAATTACATGTTTATCGTGGAGCAGAACATAAGCATGAAGCTCAACAACCAGAAGTTTACAAACTTCGCGGATAATTAAAAGGAGGTAACGAATAGTGGCACAAGTACAATATTACGGTACCGGACGCCGTAAAACTTCAACTGCACGTGTACGTTTAGTTCCAGGTAGTGGACGTATCGTTGTAAATAATCGTGATGCGGAAGATTACTTCCCATATGAAACACTACGTACAATCATTAAGCAACCATTAGCATCTACTGAAACAGAAGGTAGCTATGATGTATTAGTAAACGTTGATGGTGGAGGATACACTGGTCAAGCTGGTGCAATCCGTCATGGCGTTGCTCGTGCATTATTAGAAGCTGATCCAGAATACCGCACACCACTTAAACGTGCTGGATTCTTAACTCGTGACTCACGTGCTAAAGAACGTAAGAAATACGGTCTTAAAAAAGCTCGTCGTGCACCACAGTTCTCAAAACGTTAAAAACCCATTTGTATCAAGGGTTTCGCCCATTTGGAATTTATTTCAAATGGGCTTTATTTTACCAAAAACTGGTGAAAAATGCCCAAGTGAATGTAATTTGAATGTATTTTTAAAAAAATTTTGAAGGACTCACTCTCGGCTGTTTTTAGGGATTCGAACATGCGTGTGTCACACCTTTTTATACCTCATTATCTTCTTCGCTTGGGACGGTTTCTTAATTCAAGTAGCTCGCCAAAAGTTTACTTAAACTTCCGCCCACATCTTCGGTGATGTGTGCGTAAATTATCCATTGTGGTACTGATACGTGCATGTCCTAATCTTTGCTGAATGTCTTTGATTCTTGCCCCGGATGCAAACAACATAGAAGCATGTGTAGCCATAGGCCATGAACCCTAATATTTTTCAATTTAATTTCTTGCAGGCGAAATGAAGTCGCTCGCTCAGATGTGCAAGCCGTATCGGTTTCAGGTCGCTTGGACGCGGAAACAGAAATTTCTCGATTTCGGGATTGCCGCGGTCTTCCCGTAGTTGTTTGTTCAACTTCTTCAACTTCACCAGAACTTCAAACGTTTCATTATCAAGGCTGATTGTGCGTACCGAATTTTTCGTTTTTTGACGTAGCAACAGATATTCCCCATCTACCCAAACAAGGTTCATACTGACTTGCAATTCCCTTTTCTTTTTGCATACATCCGATTCAAGCAGTGCACCAAGTTCACCTTTGTGGGTGCCTGTATACAGCAAGGTCCGAAGCTTCGCATATACGCGGTATGGAAATTCCTGCTCTGTCCGGTTCAGGAAATATTTGACCGTCTCCCGTTCCCAAAATTCAAGGCCTTGATCCTCTTCCTGACTGCTATACTCGTCCACGTAGGCCGGATAAACCAATTCATCCATCGGATTTTCTTTAATGATCTTTTTCCTTTTCGCATAGTGGAACAACATGTCCATTTGATTCCCGTAATCCTTGAAACACTTCATTTTTGTCGCAAGCTCGTCAATGAAACGATGGCAATCTCTTGTCGTGATCTGGTCGATATAGAGTTTTGGGAATTCGGCAATATGTGTTTGCTGAACTTCGATTTCTTGTTCAACATTGAAGAAACCTTCAGTTTCCTTTCCTGTTCCTTCAACCATTTTTCATAGACTTCCTCGAACGTCACATATTCGGTTTGGATAAACTCTCCTAGTAGTGTAACGGTATTTCCCGGTCATTGGGTCTTTGCCGATACCGACTTGAACAGACCAATGATAGCCGGCATTGGTTTTGTATTTCTTATATGATGCCACCTTCTCATTCTCCTTTCTTATTCCACGAAAAAACGGTCCCCCGATAAAGCGACTCATTTTTGTTGTTATTTTTTAATTTATTGAAGAAGGTTTTAAAAACGGTAAAGCGACTTTTGACGGGGGGAACCTACTTTCCGCAAGGTTGTGACTGTGAGGACAACGATGAAGTGCTTCAAGGTGAATGGGATTAATAATGTAGATAGACTATTTTTGAGTGGCGTGTTTTTTCGATTAGTATTTCCAGGTGGGCGGAGAGCGTCCTTTTCAAATAGAGCGAACTAACTTCCTTTACAATTTATCTTCCTTTTGTGGCGTTGATAGAAGAAGTTGCTTCACAAGATCAGAGGTGAACGGATCGGCTTCCTATAAGCAGCAACTTCCTGCATTGACTACCAAAGGGAACGGCCTGCTGGTTAGAAGTTCAAACAAGAGCCGGAAAGACGACTTTTTTAGTAGTCAAAGCTACGGGGAAAGAGTATTTCTAAAAACAATCCCAAGAACATTATCTAGGGACATCCCGAAAAGTTCAATCCAAAGGCTTGAATTATTTTAGGATAGCGAGAGACTAAAGTTACTCGGCTGACTAAATGGGAAAATTATTGAGGTTTTATAAATATTGGAAAAATCTTGATAGAATCTTGATTTTCTTGGATTAATATTGAAATTGTAAATGCTATACTCATATAAAAATCAGTTCGAAAGGTTTAATTAAGTTATGTACTTCTAAATTTTGCTTTTTAGATACGGATAGGAGGTGACAAAGGATGCCAAAATTTGATGATTTTGATTTAAATATAAAACAAGCAAATGATAAAGATGTTGTTCAACCGGATGTTGGAAGCAGATATGCATGTACTCCAGGTTCTTGCTGGAAATATGTTTGTTTCACAACAACTGTTTAATAGTTTTGGGGAAACAATTCCCTTATTAATCACAGATTATCATAAATAGAGTACATACTTTTAAGAAACATTGGCATACTTTGATCTACATCATTAAATTGAACCTTAATATGAGTTATAGAATTTGCAATAAGGTAACACTAGAATTTCAATTTTAAAAGTTATGAGAGGGAGAGAAAATATAATGCCAAAATTTGACGATTTCGATTTAAATATAAAACAAGCAAATGATAAAGATGTTGTTCAACCGGATGTTGGAAGCAGATATGCATGTACTCCAGGTTCTTGCTGGAAATATGTTTGTTTCACAACAACTGTTTAATAGTTTTGGGGAAACAATTCCCTTATTAATCACAGATTATCATAAATAGAGTACATACTTTTAAGAAACATTGGCATACTTTGATCTACATCATTAAATTGAACCTTAATATGAGTTATAGAATTTGCAATAAGGTAACACTAGAATTTCAATTTTAAAAGTTATGAGAGGGAGAGAAAATATAATGCCAAAATTTGACGATTTCGATTTAAATATAAAACAAGCAAATGATAAAGATGTTGTTCAACCGGATGTTGGAAGCAGATATGCATGTACTCCAGGTTCTTGCTGGAAATATGTTTGTTTCACAACAACTGTTTAATATAAAGCCTAAATAACAAACTGAATAGGCGTAGGGTCAAGGGCTTTAGTGCTTAACTGCTGTCAACATATTAATACCCTATGTTGTGACAAGTTAAGGGCTAGGGTCCTTTACTATTAATAACTGCGTCTGACTAGGACAGCACATAATATTAAGAATTCCCATAATCATATTAGCATGAAAAAAGCTAAGTCTCAAAGCTTTGTTAAAACGATTACTATCATAAAACAAAAATGGAATGATAATAGTGCAAAGTATATGGAAAAATTTAACGCTTTTGGGCAAGACAATTAAGATAATATTTAATATTACTGGAAGAAATTTTTATTATGTAGTTTTTCTTACGCTTGGAACTGCTTTAGCTCCAGTCGTATCCGTTTTATTGTTTCAACAACTATTAAATGCAATTGAGTTAAAACAGAGTACACTGGGTGAATTATGTATTATATTGTTTATCTATTTAGGCTTCACTCTATTTTCGGAGTGGTTGCTTAATATTTCCACTTATTTCAACGGTAAGCTGCGGCTTCTACTTGAATATAAAATAAACTATCTGCTTATCGAAAAGAGTAGTTTGCTTTCAATAAGTGATTTTGAAAATTCAGAGATATATAACAAATTAACACGCCTTGAAAATGAAATTAGTTATAAGCCCTTTCAAACTTTTCAGGCTTTGTTAGGAATTATTTCGGCGGTAGTAACTATCATATCATCCTCCACTATTTTACTATTGTGGAAACCATCTTTGGTTGCTATCCTCATTTTACTCCCGTTTTTATCTTTGTATTATTATTTAAAAATTGCACGAGAGAACTTTAAAATCCATTTTGAAAGAAGTAATGCCGAAAGAGAAGCTTGGTATATTAGCTATCTGTTGACACACGATTTTTCTTTTAAAGAAATAAGGATGTATGGATTAAGAAACTACTTCTTAAACCGGTTCTGGAAACTAAAATCACACTTTAGAAACCAAGATAACGCTATAAATAAAAAGAAAATGATATATGGGTTTATCTTCAATACAATTCAGGATATATGCATGGGCATTGTTGTTTTCATTGCTGTAATCAGTGCATTTACAGGGAAATTGTTAATTGGAAATGTAGCAACCTATATTAGATCCATTAGTATGGTTCAGTCTAATAGTCAGTCATTGATCAATAACATATATCAGTTGTATGAGAGTAATTTGTATATGAAACTACTAGACGAGTTTTTGAATCTTGAAATAGAAGTAGTGGATCCTGGTAACAGCAAGGTCAACTCTATTGATGAGATAGAATTTAGAAATGTTTCTTTTAGTTATGATGGAAATAAAAATTCTTTGGAAAATGTATCTTTCCATATCAAAAAAGGCGAATTGCTTGCTATTATTGGCGTTAATGGATCAGGAAAAAGCACTATCCTTAAATTAATTTGCGGCTTATACACTAACTATAGTGGAGAAATATTAATTAACGGTATAGAGTTGAGAAGAATTGATAATGAGCTTTACAGAAAATGTATTTCCGTTCTCTTTCAAGATTATCTAAAATATGAATTCACACTTGGAGACAATGTCTCTTTGGGCGATTCTTCAAATATGAATGATCCGGCAAGGATAAACAAAACATTGAAACTAGCAAATGTTACTTTTTTAAAGGGTGATGAAGAATCATTTAAATTAAATTCTCAGTTAGGTAATTGGTTCGACGATGGAACACAATTATCAGGAGGGCAATGGCAGAAGGTAGCAATTGCAAGAGCGTTCTATAGAAGAGAAGCTTCATTATTTTTATTAGATGAGCCTAGTTCAGCCTTAGATGCAATTTCCGAAAAGAATGTATTTGAAAGTTTCTTTAAATTGGCCACTAATGAAACTAGCATCTTCATCACTCATAAGGTTGCTATTGCGAAAAATGCTGAGAAAATTTTAGTGATTAATAATGGTGAAATTGAAGGTATTGGAAATCACTCGGAGCTAATTAAGAGCTGCGAAGTGTATCGCAGTCTATGTGAAAAAGATCAAGTTGATAGTACCTCACATATGATTAGTACTTATTGATAAAAGAAGGATCAATGTTAAAGGCTGGTTTAAAAACTTTAAATTGGGAGATTAGGTAAATGGTAGAGAGTATAACGACAAAAATCAGCATTCGGGATATTGCTTTCCGAATGACTGAAATATCATATTTAGAGACTGAGTCGAAAAGGAACGAGGAGAAATATCGGAATGCAGGCCCTATTACGCAAACGCTATCTCCACTGACCCTTAGCCATGGTTATCCGTCGTTGTGTATCTTGTTTAGTAACTTAGGAGTAACAGACAAGGAGGATAGCTGGATAGAGCATTCCAATAGATATGTTCAGCAAATAGTAAATTTAATTAGTAAAAGAGGAATATATGGAGCTTCATTATTTTCCGGAACTGCTGGAATTGCTTTTTCGATAAGAATAGCTAGTATGGGACATTACTATTCCAAATTGCAAAAATCATTAGATACTTTTTTGTGCAACCAAGTAGATGAAATATTAACCAATTTAAGCCGTAAGACAAGCTATGAGATGTTTGATTATGACGTTATTGAAGGTCTAGCAGGAATCGCAAATTATTTTTTCATGGTAGAGAATGACCCCACAAGCGAAAAGTATCTAAAAAAAATTTTAACCTATTTTGTTTCCTTGTCCGGTTATAAAGAACTTTTTGGTTCCAGGGTACCTAATTGGCATATACAGAATGAATTTTTATTTTCAGATAGTGAAAAAGAAACCTATAAGGATGGAGTATTGAACGTTGGTTTGTCACATGGTATTCCTGGGCCTTTGATCATACTAAGTAAGGCATATAAAAGAGGGATTCTTGTGGAAGGGCACTTTGAAGCTATAAAGAGAATAGCCCATGATTTATTAAAACTCAAAAATCACCATGACAATAATTGGGGAGGAATGATAGGTGTAGAACATTACATAAATCAGGAACGTCCTTTTCATTTACCAACACGTTCAGCCTGGTGCTATGGAACGCCAGGAACTGCTTTTTCATTATTGACTGCTGCTGAAGCTTTAAATGACAGTGAACTTTCCGATATAGCAAAGCAAGCCATGAAAGACCTGATCGGGAATGAACAGAAAATATTCTCACCGTCCTTTTGTCATGGTTACGCTGGTATATCTTATCTTTACAAAAGATTTTATGAAAAGACAAATGTGAAAGAGTTTCATGAAGAATCAAAACGATTAAAGGAAAAAACTATTGACTTTTTTAATCAAGCAAATCCCTTTGGCTTTTATGATATCGAAGTTAAGGACAATTCTATACTGAAACTTAATTCGATAGGGCTGTTACAAGGTGTGACGGGAATCTTGCTTACCCTCCTGTCCTTTGAAGAGTGCAGTCCTTCCATATGGAATGCTGCATTTTTACTAGATGACTAAATTAAAGAAAGGAAATTGTTATGACCAGTTATTTTACACCTATTAGTAAATATATGCTTAGAGTACCGTTACAACCGTACTCGTTAATTGAAAGATATGATGACATAGAGAGTGATATAGAAGCCATAAAGAATGATAAGCTCCTTTGCGAACAGCTTTTGGTAGCTAGTGAAAATATTTATAATACCTTAGTGAATAAGGATTTCTCTACATTACCTAAAAAAAAGCAAAGAAATCTTATTACATCTTTAGGCAATTATATTAATAGAGCTGCGACACGAACTACCCCCTTCGGTTTATTTGCAGGGGTTGCATTACTCAATATAAAAGATGAAGAAATATCCACACCTTCAAGAATCAATAATAAAAAGAATAGTCGTATTGATGCGGAGTGGTTATTTAAGTTGATAAAAAAAATAGAGGCAGAACATTTTTTTGACTTAAAGTTTAAAATGAATACTGCAGCTTATCGTAAAGGAAACCGTCTTTACTTGCCTTATAATCTGGATGGAAAGTCAGTAGAGATTAATGTCAACTATACTAAACCCTTGATGCTGATTGAGAAGCTATGTGCGAAAGACCATGTAAGCTTCCAAAGAATCTTGCATGTATTAAAAGAGGAATATGTTAATAGGGATATTAATGATCTGGTTGATTATGTAAAAACCCTGGTGGCAAAAGAATTTATAATTTCTGAAGTTAGACCACCTATTTGTAATTCGAATCTTTTAACCTACACAATAAATAAATTAGGAGAGGTCCCTTATCTATACGAGGTATATGGCAAACCACTAAGTGAAGTGCAGTCGTTGATCTGTAAATATAACGATGCTTCTATTGGTGAGGGGAGTGAAATTTATTTAACAATCCAAAAAAAATTAAGAGCTATTCTTTCCTTCCCAAACCAAAAACATTTACAAGTGGATACTGAATTGAAGGTTGATGGAAGCTATATAAATGAGAGTGATATTGAAAATATCAATGATTGTATTACGCTTTTTATGAAGTTTGCTTCTGAAATGGAAGATTCTGAAGGCTACAAAAGCTCTTTTGAAGAATATCGCTTAAAGTTTATCGAGAAATTCGGAATTTACGTTGAAGTTCCCATCTCTGAAGTTTTAGATGAAGTTTCCGGAATTGGTGCTTTAAAGACCTATAGTAAGCCTAAAAATAAGTTTTTACAAAGTATTACAACGGTGACCGAAGATCATAGCCAGTTAAAGAGATTTTTTATGGATAAATATTTAGCTGCCGTTGAAAATAAGCATCCTATAGTCATTACGGACGAAGAAATTAATAAGTTAAAGTTGAAAGTGGACGAAGAAAGGTTACCAAGCTCCTTAGAATTGAATTTTATTATAAGAAAAGACGAGAAAAGTGAAAATCTCTTTTACTTGGGACCTAACATGGGTTCATCTGCTGCTGGAAAAACATTCGGCAGATTTAGTTATTTGAATCATGAGTTTTCTGAGGTATTGGAAGAAATAGGTTCGGAGTTAAAAGAAAAAGAAATTGATCAAGTTGAATTAAGTTTTATTCCATCAAATGTCAGAATGGCAAATGTTACGAGTGTTAATTCTCCGAGTGAATATAATCTATCTATGTTTACAAATTCATACAATCCACAAAGTGAATTATCGTTAGATAATATTCTTGTTGGATGTGATAATGACAAATTATATTTAAAAAATAAACAGAATGGAAGATTACTGAATATATCAGGAATGAACATGCTTAACCTAAGCTTATCAAGCAATATCATTCGTTTATTGAGTGATATCACCTTAAATCAGAATTTGGAATGGGGGAATACTCCATGGGGGGTATATTATAAAGAATTTATCCATATACCTGAGATTCGATATAAAAATATCATTCTCTCGAATGAAAAATGGAGTTTACAAAATCTAAGAGGACAGTTTGAAGGAACTCCAAAAATCAAACAATTTATATCAGAATTCGAAAAGTTTAAGAATGCTTACTTAGTCCCGGATAAAGTCTATCTTCAATTTGCTGACAATCGAATCTTATTGGATTTATCAAGGGACACCGACCTAAATTTATTGTATAAAAATTTATTCAAGTTTCCAAGTACCATTCTAGAGAAAGCAGAATCTGGAAATCCGGTGATTACTTTGGGTGAGGACTCTTTCTCAGCAGAAGCAGTGATTCCATTTATTTTGAAAAAGGAATATAGAGACAAAAAGATTAAGGAATTGGCCATTAACGGAAGTTTATATCATCAAGTTAGCTATCCACCTTTTCAGGAATGGCTATTCCTGAAATTATATGGCCCTGAGGATCGCCAAGGTGAATTAATCAGTTACTTGAATTACTTTATATTAAATCAACTGGATGGTAGGGCTTACGATAAGTTTTTTTATATGCGATACAATGATCCAAAACCTCATATAAGATTGAGGTTTCGATCAGAACATCCTGATACCCTCCAATTTATTTACGGAAAACTCAATGAATACATAGTAGAATTACAAAAGATGAACATCGTTTATGAAGTGACTATTAATACCTATTTTCCCGAAATAAACAGGTATGGTGGCCCCACGTTAATAAATGAGGCTGAAAATGTATTCTACCAAGATAGCTTAGTTGTCATGAAACTACTTGAAATTATGAATAAAAGTGACTATAGCAAAGAACAAATTGGAGTGATGTCATTACTTCACTATTTGAATGACTTTGGATTGACTTTTGAAAATCAACTAAGTTACCTAGGGCTAAACTTGAGAAATAATGACGCTTATAAAAAGCAATTTAAAGATGAAAAGTTTGATTTCATCAATGAACTAGATTCTTATAACAACTGGGAAAAAGCCAGTAGAAGAAATGATTTAAAACAAATTATAGAGGTTCTAGATTGTAGAAGCGACAGTATTAACGTCTATAAGAAGCATATTAACAGAAGTAGTGAAATTACAAGTGATTTCATCAACATCATAGGAAGTGTAATTCACTTACATTTTAATCGGTTATTTGAAATTGACCGTGCCTTTGAGGATAAACTTTATGTTTATGCATACCAAACTTTATTTGGTCAGAGAGTACGAAGAAAGATGGTTCATTTGCAGGAAATATAAAACATGTATAGACGGATGGTTGAACAGGATTGTATCTGATCAATCATCTGTTTTTTTATTTGTATTTCGTCTTAAATGTTGATTGAGTCTTGATTTTTTGATGTTAAACTCCATCTATAAAGATGAAAAGGGGTTATCAGATATGAATGATGAGTATATCTTGCAAACTAGACAGTTAACTAAGAAATACAGGAAAGCCACAGTTTTAAATGCTGTATCAATCAATGTGAGGAAGAACACTGTTTATGGTCTTTTGGGACCAAATGGGGCAGGGAAGTCCACAACACTAAAAATCATATCGGGACTGCTTAAGCCAACATCTGGAGAAGTAATTTTTAACGGAAATAAGTGGTCTAGGAGAGATTTAGTTCATATTGGTTCTTTAATTGAAAATGCACCACTTTATGGGAATTTAACAGCTAAAGAAAATTTAGAAATCATAAATACGATTCTTGGGTTGCCAAAAGAACGAATACAGGAGGTCCTTCAAATTGTTGGGTTAACAAATACGGAAGGTAAAAAAGTAATGAACTTTTCGATGGGAATGAAGCAGCGTCTTGGTATTGCACTTGCCATCCTGAATCAACCAAAATTGTTAATTCTGGATGAGCCTACTAATGGATTGGATCCTATTGGTATTCAGGAATTAAGGGAGTTGATTGCATCTTTTCCAAAGCAGGGTATGACAGTCCTTTTATCCAGCCACTTGTTATCAGAAGTTGAACATCTAGCTGATGATATCGGTATCATTAGCAATGGGGTACTAGGTTATGAAGGAAAATATTATTCGTATGAGAATTTAGAAAAGCTATTTACCGATGTTGTACGAAAGCATAGAGCACAATAGGGGGTTTTTAGGATGTATCTATATTTGAAATCAGAAATCATAAAAACAAAACGAACAAACATAAGAAAAATGTTGTTGATGATTCCCTTAATATGCTCTCTCCTTGCACTTGGCTTTAATTTTCTTGGTGGTCCAGAGATTGTACGTTTGAGTGCAGAAACTATCATCAACCATTGGGCGATATTATGGCTCTCCGTAATCATTGCTCTTACGGCAGGACTTTTAAATAATCTAGAAAAGAAATCAACAAACTTTAAAACCATAATTGGCTTACCGATAAATCTTCAAAAAAAGGAAATGAGCAGAGTTTTATTAGTAACTGGATTTGCAGCACTAGGATCTCTTCTCTTAATTATAACTATACTCCTAACAAGTTTGCTGATCCGGACAAGTCCATATTTAGTTCCACTCTCTTCCTGTATTTTGGCAGTTATTTTGATATTTGTCACTTCACTATGGCAGGTTCCATTTTGTTTGTGGCTTTCAAGAAAAACGAACTTCTTCATCACTCTATTATTGAATAGCATGCTTAATTTAAACTTAGGTACACTTTTTGCTCCTACAAAAGATTGGTGGATCATCCCATATAGCTGGCATTTAAGAGTGCAAATGCCTTTAACCAAACTACACTCTAATGGAATCCCTTTGCCACAAAAGGATGAACTGCTTAGTTATTCGGTCATTCCGATTGCTCTTGTATTAAGCTTTCTATTATTTTTTGTGCTTACTTTCGTGGCTGTTAGGTCATTTAATAAAATAGAGGTGAAATAATGCTGCAATTTTATAGATGTTTGCTAGGTGAATTTAAGAAGAGAAAGCGAAGTTTGTTCCTATTATTACACTTTGGTATCCCGCTGATCTTACCCGGTACCTTGGTGATGTACTTCTTGTCTAGGAATGGCTTGATAAGTTCTGAAGCGAGCTATGTCATTTTCTATGAATTAATTGGAGTAGGCACACCAGTCATTATTTCCATTATTTGTGGGATGGTGGCCGATTCTGAAAATAAAGCTGGTCATTTTCAGAATATGCTCGGAGTGATTCAGAGTAAAGCCATTTCATTCATCAGCCAAACAACAATGATGATTTTTTCTTATTGTGTTGCAATGTTTTTAACAATATCAATCTATACATTGGCCCTGAAGTCTTTAGTGGGTGTAGATGAGGTTAATTTTACTCTTTACTATTTAACAGGTATAATTTTTGTTATAGCTTCTACATTTCAATATCTATTTTATCAAGTTATTGGTTACAAATATGGGATTGGAATTTGTAGTATATCGGGATTTGGAGGATTGATCATTGCTGCTCTTTCCATGACCTCAATAGGAAATAAAATATGGGCGTTCTTGCCCTGGGCGTGGGCAAACCGATTCAGCGAATATTTAAGAGATTATTGGAAAACGGTTGATATAAAGTTGGTTAGCAACCCCACGTTAGTATCGGGAGGCTATTCTCTCGCTATCTTAACAGGGGGAATGATCATAGTAAGTATCGTTTGGATTAATAATTGGGCCGGAAGAAAATCAAATGATTAAGTAGGATTAAGGGTGATTTTATATGGCAAAAATATTAGCAATTGATGATGATACCGCAATTCTACGGCTAATCAGGAAAATGCTAGTGATGAAAAATCATGAAGTTACTACTCTTCAAACTATAAGAGATATCACGATAGAAGAGATAAATAAATATAATCTGATTTTACTGGATGTCATGATGCCAGAAGAAGATGGCTTTAAGGTTTGTGAGAGAATAAGGCCTTTGATTGATATACCCATCATCTTTATGACAGCCAAAAGTGATGAAATTTCTATTATTAAAGGGTTATCCATTGGTGGGGATGATTATATTGTGAAGCCATTCAGTATACATGAAGTGAATGCACGGATTGAGGCACATTTAAGAAGGGAATCCAGGCCGAAAAAAGAGAGCAAAAGTGTGTTTATTGATGGTGACATTCTTATTGATTTAGAAGCAAAAAAAGTGATCATCCAAGGGAAGGAAGTAAGCTTCACTAAGACCCAATACAGTATATGTGAACTTTTAGCCTTGCATAAAGGGAAGGTTTTTTCGAAAGAAGATATTTACGAATCTGTCTACTCGATAGAAAGTGATTCCCAAATTTCAACAATTGTTGAACATATTAGGGTGATAAGGAAAAAATTTTCTCAATTTAAGTTAACCCCTATTAATACGGTCTGGGGTGTAGGATATATATGGGAATAAAGAATACGTTATCTGTTTATTTTGTTAAATGGATTATTAAGTTGGGTTTTACTGGTTTACTTATTTTGATACTAAATATCTGGTTCGTAACATGGGGAATCAATCACAATTTTTTTCTTCCGGCAAACGATCCGATAAATAAGGCGGAAAAAATCCAAAGTAAGGTTGAAAACGCCGATTATATCGATCCTAGTATTCTCCCTCCTGAACTGGACTATGCCATTTTTAACAGGCAAACAAACGAAATGGTGACAAGTAATATGAGTTTCAGAAATAAAGAAAAAGCAAAAGAAGCTTTTCAGAACCCTGATAAGGACAAAATGAGTTATTTTATCAGATATGACAGTCGATATGAAACTATTTTGATTCATTATAACTTGAAAATCCAATTCGCAAATAATGACTTAAGAAAGATATTTCCTAATCCTGGTGTATGGTTATCCATCCTTTCTGTTTTGATTTATTGTATTTATTTAGTCTGGAATATTAGAAGTTTCTCTCAAATTATTATCCATGAAAATCAAAAGCTTATAAGAGTAGCCAGTAAAATTAAAGAAAAAGATTTGAATATCGAATTTCCCCAAGTTCGATTTAATGAATATAAAGATGTAATGGGCGCAATGGAAAGTTTATCAGAGGCACTGGTTAAATCTATTCATAAGGAAATAGAGATTACCAACTCAAAGGCAGAACAAATCAGTTTTTTAATACATGATATTAAAATCCCTCTGACAGTGATTAAAGGGAACGTAGAACTGTTGGAAGTAATGACTACCGATGATATGAAGGAAAACTTTAGTGACATTTTGAATTCCATAAGGCAGATTGAACAATACATTCAGGATGTTATCGATATAAATCTTAACAACAAGCAAATTAATATGAATAAGGAAAAAGTAACTGTCAATGAATTCTTGTGTAACCTTGAAGCCGAAGTTAGAAGCTTAGATAATAATATAATTGTTGAAGATTACACAGAAAAAGGAACTACCCTTTTCATAGATGTAAACCTACTCATACGAGCCATAGATAATATTGTATTAAATGGAATTGAAAGATCACCTCAGCATGAAAAAGTACAATTAATCGTTAGACAGGATAATGACTTCATTCAATTCATTATCATTGATAAGGGGCCTGGATTTTCAGAGAAGGCTCTTAAAAAAGGAACTGAACTTTTCTATACCGAAAACTATGGACGGACGAATAACAGCCATTATGGCTTGGGATTAACGTTCACTGAGAAAGTAATCAAGCAGCATAATGGAAGGATGATGCTCAGCAATAATGAAAGTCACTCAGGGGAGGTAATGGTAGAGGTGCCGGTTCTAAAATCAAATTCCGAGGGTTAATAAATGTGTATTCTTTTTTGTGAAGCAAGTGGACTATGTTAGAAAAATGTATTCAACTAATACCTATCATGTTGGCTTAAATTGGTTCAAGGAATGTCATTTTTAACCCTTTTTCGTACACTTAGGAATATCTGTTCTCGAAACACTAAAAACCTTATATATCAAGGCTTGTCCCTCTTTGCTTTTATGGAGCAGAGAGGTTTTTTTATGTCACATTTTGGCTGCTTAAAAAATGAGCTCGCTAATTTTCGTCATAAGACTCTTCCCTTCTACATAAAATTCACGTAATTTTAACATTTTTCCTACATTCATTTAACATACGGTCCTTAAAGTGAAATTAGTGTGGTTAAGTGATTTAAAAATCTGCAAAAAAAGGAGAAATGAAAATAGGTATGAAATTCATGAAAAAAGTATCGATACTACTAATACTTGCAGTGCTAACTATGGCATCTTTTGAGCCTCCTGTTCAGTCGGCTAGTCAATATTCTGAAGAGGAGCATTCAAAACCTGCAAAGCCACAAGGGACTACTGAAGAAATAAATACAGATGCTCCTGAAGTCGGGCAACCTTTACCAGCAGTAGATAATGGCAGTAATGCTAACGATCCTATTTTAAAGAATATAGCTGGAACTAATCCTTTTATCAATATTTTAGATGGGTTTGATCAAGTATGGTCTATGAATCAACCAGAATGGAGAGACGGAACAGCGTTAACTATACCAGGTGCAAATGGTGAAGTTGCAAAATATGGTGACGGACCTACCGTTTATTTTGATGGATATAAAAATGATAAGAAAAAGGTAGTAGCAGATAAGAAGACATATGCTAACGAAGAAATCAGAGATCCAGAGACTTGGGAAGCTAATATAAAATATGTAGAAGAGGTTACTAAAAATAGAACGAATGAAGAGGCGTTAGCAGCCTATTATGATGATCAAAGAGATAAGGTATATAGTATGATGGATGCTTACGGGCCCCTAGCTAATGCCTACGTTGAGATCGTTAACCCGATCACAAGTGTTGTCAGATCAGCAGAGGACATGGATAAAGTATTGGAAGAAGCGACTGTTGAAGACCAAGCCCAAGGGATGGGGCAATGGGAGGGATCTGCACTAGAAGATGCGATGGATTTAGTTCATTTAATTAGATTTAGGAATCCTTCTTCGTCTAATCCTTCTAAATACTTTTTTTCTTCTCCAAGACCTTACAGAATGAATGCAAATGGAGAAGTGAAAGAAATTGTTGATGAGAACGGTTTACCTGTTTGGGACACAATCGGCAGTGGTGAAAGTACAGTAGAAGAATTACCTTCAGGTGGTAAAAAAGAAACGGGAGAACGACATTACCAGCAATATGAAACGAATGTGGAGGTAATTCCTGCATTAGAATATGTAAAAAGAAAAGCGGAAGACGGGAGAGGTAAAGATGGAGCTTTTCCAAGCGGACATACGAGTGCAGCTTATTTATCAACATTCGGATTTGCATACGCAACACCTGAAAGATATGCTGAATTCTTAACAAGAGCAGCTCAAATGGGAGAAAATAGAATAGTGACCGGCATGCACTCTCCGCTTGATGTTATAGGAGCAAGAATACAAGCTACAGCAATGACTGCCTACGCATACAATCTTTCAGAAAACCAAGAGGTATTGGATAAGGCTTATCAAAATGCAGGAGAAGTATTCGGTGAATTAGCTGCATCAAAAGAAATGAGCTTGTATGAATATGCACATACAGTAACAGAGGATTATACGTTTGAAAGTGCGTACGATGAAGAAAAGTGGGAAGATCATGAAGCAAATAAAGCATTCTATCGCGAGAAACTTACATACGGATTACCTCAAACAGGCACAAAAGGTTTAGCCCCTGTAGTACCTAAAGGGGCTGAAGTTTTATTGGAAACTCGTCAGCCTTATTTGACCGATAAACAACGTAGGGAAGTATTGTATACCACAGAAATTGAATCAGGCTACCCTGTAATAGACGAATCAAATGGTTGGGGAAGACTTGATTTGGTAACAGCATCTGATGGATATGGTGCGTTTTTAAGCAATGTAACAGTAAATATGGATGCATCAAAGGGAAGATTTAATGCCCATGATTGGTGGAGAAATGATATATCTGGCAGTGGTATGCTTACCAAGCAAGGAACAGGAACACTTACATTGACCGGAAATAATAGTTATTCAGGAGGCACATTGCTACAAGGAGGAACGTTGGAAGCTACTTCTGAGACTGCTTTTGGTGAAGGCGATCTATATGTGGAAGATGGTACAGTGTTAGTTAATGTAGATGAACCTTTGAATGTAAATGGTAGCTTAACAATGGAAGCTGGAAACCTTGATATTGCAATGGATAATGACGAAACTCAACTAAATGTAGATGGACTGTTATACCTTGATGGTGGGGGTCTGAATTTGGATCTTTCTAATTATGAAATAGACAAGGCAGCAAATATTACTTTAATGACTGCCGACAATGTGGAAGGTAAATTCGATAATATAACTGCAGATGATTACGAGGTAACTGTCACTTATAACCATAATAGTGTCGTTGCACATATCAAAGCAACCGATACTTCTGACCCAGTTTCGCCGGATCCTGAAGACTCCGAAGATCCTGTCAAACCGGAAGATCCTGAAGATCCAAAAGACCCTATAGATCCAGAAGATCCTGAGGATTCAAAAGACCCGGAGAAACAAACCAGTGTCACCTTAACACCTGACGTTACTAATGGCGAAGCAACGATCGAAACAGACTCGCTCCATCAACTGGCTGATCAAGGTGAATTATGGATAGATTTACGTGATCATAATGATTCTGTTAACCTAGCATTTACTTCTGAGCAAATAAAATGGCTGAAAGACCATCGTATAGTGATCATCATTCAATTAAAAAATGTTAGCTTGCAACTAGCTGCCTCCAATTTCACTAATGGATCCGATGCTGCAACAATCCAGTTAAAGCGTTTAGCTGACATTGACCAAGCATTGAGTGTGGTCTATGACTTTGAAATCAAACAAGGCGAAATGCGATTGGATTCCTTCGAAGAAAAAGTGACTCTAACTTTTTCTGTTGATAGCGACAAAGTAAATGATAAAGATCAGGTGCAACTGTTCTATTGGAATCCAGAACTTGAAGAATGGGAAGCAATCGGCGGAGAATGGCAAGATGGAAACGTGACAGCACAAACCGATCACTTCAGCACCTATACCGTTTTTGAACAGGAAGCAATGGAACAACAGCCTGATACGGACGATGGGCAAAAACTACCGGAAACTGCCACTACGATCTATCAGTACTTATTAGCAGGATTTTTACTCTTCTTAAGTGGTGTGTTCTTCCTCTTCATGAGAAGAAGAAAAGCTTAATCGTTTATGTGGAGAAATATATGAAAAGACCAGAATGTATGAGTGATGGTCAGAAATAAAATAATACTTAGTATGGTATTCAACTATGATTTTCGTTCAAGTAATATCATTTCAAATCTCTTTTTATATAATTTTATCATAATAAAGTTTTCTAAAATGTTGATATAAATGGATTCAGCATACTTTAAATGGCTAAGTATATTTCTCGAAACGTACATTTATATGTTTTACGAAGTCCCCAATCGTCTATGGTTGGGGATCTTTAATATATATATTTGTTTAAACTTTTGCAAAAAATAAATCGTAATCTACACAAAATAAACAGGTAATACAGAAAAATCCTAAAGAGAAAGCAGCCCCTTTCTCATAGTATGTCTATTGCAATGAGTAGCTGCTCTAAATGAAATGGATGGTAAAATGAGAAAATCATAACTCATTACACAGCCTTTTAAAAGGGGAAATGTGTATACGAATCATCAAAGGATAACATATGATGTACAAGGGGGGGCTGCTCATGAGCGTAGAATTTATGGGGACTATTATTGCAGCACTATCTCTGATTATTGCTTACATGGGTTATCAAATCAATAAACAAAGACAACAATTGCAATCAGATCAAAGTTTGAGATCAGAAACTGAGAAAGAAACTGAAGTTAGAACATCGCTTCTTTATATTAGCAGAGGGATTGATGACATAAAAGTTGATCTGAAAGCCAATGAAAAAGATGTTGCTGAAATATCCGAAAGAGTAACCCGGGTAGAAGAATCTACTAAACAAGCACATAAAAGAATTGACAAAATCAGTCCGGATTAGGGCTGATTTTTTTTATGAATGAAGTAAAGAGCATGGATCAAAGTACAGCCATAAGAACAATAGCTTTAACAATTACATGAATGAATGTAGTTTTAGCGAACAATGGATTTCAGCATTAATTGAAAAAGAAAGAACTGTTTATAGACATGTGGATAGCTACACATAATAAACACCATAGTTAATTATATACAAAAACATTCAAGACTTCTTTTCTGTACCAAAAGCAAAGAGGTCTTTCAGATGGCGTAATTAATTCCCGCCCGCTCTATCTATGTGATGTACATACCTTGGAGTTATGTTCTTCATATGTCAAAGGAAAAAGTATTTCAGCGAAACCATTCTGTCAGAAGAATCATCGTAATAAAGCCAATTATAAAAGCCCAGGTAGCCGTTCTTTCATTTCCATCACCATGGCTTTCCGGAATTAATTCTTTATAGACTACAAATAGCATAGCACCTGCAGCAAAAGCTAATCCAAAAGGAACAATATTTTCAAACGCTCCTCCAAAGATAAAACCGACTAATCCTGCACACATTTCAATTAGTCCGGTAAGGCTGGATAAAAGAAAGGCATTGATAGGTCTTATACCTTGGGTTACTAAAAATAAAGCTACTAGAAATCCGTCTGGCACATTTTGCAGTCCGATTGCGAAAGCAACGAGTGAACCTATGCTATTTGCACCATTTAGGGTGCTTATCCCAACTGATAACCCTTCAGGTAGATTATGAATAGACATAGCGATAAGAAATAATAAGATAACTGTTGAATTACCAGAGGGTTGATTAGAATGATCTAAATCAATGTGCGGAAGCAAGCTCTCTATTAAGGTTAGAACAAAAGTACCCACTAAGATGCCGCTGACCAAGACAACCATGTTAGACAATTTAAGAGCAGATGGAATTAGACCATAGGCAGATGCGGCAACCATAATACCAGCAGTATAAGCTAGTAGAGTATCTTTACTTTTGTGTGATACATTTTTCACCAATAAAATCGGAAGAGCTCCTAGGCTTGTACAAAGTGATGAAATGAAAATAGGTAATAACAGCATGAGTTACCTCCTGACAGTATTAATTCATTATATGCTGCTATGGACAAAACTTTCACAAACTTAATGGTTCAGCACTTTTTTGTATAATATCTGTAATGTTTACCAGAAACTCACACGTGGAATTATTGAAAACAAAGAGAATATTAATTCTATTATTTTAAGGAGGAGTATTGAATTATGGCTAAGATAGCTACAGTAATTACAGATATGTTTGAAGATGTCGAGTACACTTCACCAAAAAGGGAATTCGAAGGTGTTGGTCATAAAGTCTTCACAATAGAAAAAGAGGCGGGCAAAACAGTAGAAGGTAAACAAGGTGATGCCACTGTTTCTATTGATTATGGAATCGATGATGTAACGCCAGAGGATTTTGATGCATTGTTCATTCCGGGAGGGTTTTCTCCTGATATGCTGAGAGCGGATGACCGTTTTGTGACATTTGCTAAACACTTCATGGATGAGAAGAAACCGGTTTTCGCTATTTGTCACGGGCCACAGCTACTAATCACAGCCAAAACATTAGAAGGCCGTGATGCCACTGGTTTCAAATCAATACTAGTAGACTTAGAATACGCTGGCGCTAATGTACACGATCAAAGAGTAGTCGTTTGTGGTGATCAATTGGTTACCAGTCGACAACCAGATGATATTTCAGCGTTTGTTGAAGAGTCACTTCAACTATTGCCATAAAGACTAATCCCTGTGAGTCAATTGAGGCTTACGGGGATTTTTTTGTCATTTAGAAAATGGATGATTGTATTTGATTATCCAATTCCTTCAATGGAAAGGACATGAACATTGCCTCCTAACGGTCGTTGTTATTTTTGTATATAAATTGTAAGAATAGTTAGTTGTTAGCACTTACTTGTGCGTTTAACCTAAAATGGAAACACCTAACTATTCTATAAATAGAGAGGGGGGAGTGGATTCCTTATTGAAAGTTAGATAAAAAAGAAACTGCTGCCAATTGTGACACTATAAAAACGGAGGTATTTTATGAGGAAATTATTTTATAGTATGCTATGTTTTACTGTCTGTTTATTCATGCTTCCTTTTGTGAATCCAATTGTAAATGCTACTGAAGATGAAGAAATTCTTGCCTTTCCTGGCGCTGAAGGATTTGGGCAGTATTCCAAGGGTGGTCGTGGTGGTGAAGTTTACCATGTAAATAGTTATGAGTTAACAGGTCCCGGAACGTTTCATGATGCACTGACAACCGCTGGTGATATTCCTCGAACCATTGTATTTGATATATCCGGAGAAATTAGGATACCACAAATTATTGTTCGTAATAAATCCAATATCACCATAGCTGGTCAAACTGCTCCAGGAGATGGTGTAACCATAAAAGGAAATAATGTTCGTTTTATTGATAGTAACGATATTGTTATCCGCTTCATGCGATTTCGTTTAGGAAAGAATGATTTCCAAGATGATGCTTTATATTTTGAAGATAGTCAGAATGTGATCATTGATCATTCTTCATTTTCTTGGGGAACTGACGAAAACTTATCTATATTAAGTAAAGATTATGATAATCCAGAATCAAAAAATATAACCGTACAGTGGTCTATCATCTCAGAAGGACTTTTAACACATTCAATGGGTGGATTAATTGAGATGAATACGATCACCATGCATCATAACCTTTATGCCCATAATAATGATAGAAATCCTAAAACAAAAGGGCAAATCGATTTTGTAAATAATGTTATATACAACTGGGGGCAGTATCCTTATGTTGCTGGTGGTGAATCAGGAACGAAAGGCTATGGTAATGTGGTAGGAAACTATTTTATAGCAGGTGTGAATTCAGGAAATCCAGAATATGCCGTAGTCCGCGGAAATGAAAATTATAGCCTATTCCTAGAAAACAACCGAATAGATAGTAATAAGAATGGTATCTTAGATGGAACGGACACAGGAACAGAAATGATGGAAGTGGAAAGACCAAGTGTTATTGTGGATAAACGTTTTGAATATCCGTTAACTAATATAGAGGAGCCTGAAAAAGCTTATCAACATGTTTTAGATTATGTAGGTTCTTCATTAGTAAGAGACAGTGTGGATCAAAGAGTGATTCACGATGTTAGAAATCAAACAGGTGCTATTATTGGGCATGAAGAAGATGTTGGTGGTTTTCCAGAACTAGAGAAGGGAACTGCTCCAAAGGATACGGATCGGGATGGAATGCCAGACGAATGGGAGCTAGCAAATGGATTGGACCCAAATAACCCAGAGGATAGAAATGAAGACAAAAATGGTAATGGCTATACTAATTTAGAGGAATATTTAAATGAATTAGCTACTTCATCTTTTCCAAAGAATTATCCAATGGAACCACCAGTATGGACAGGTGATCCATTTGTACCGCCAGAAGAAGATACAGAACCCGAACCAGACGTAGAGCCTGAACCATTACCAGTAATGGATGGGGAAATTACGAAAAACCTCATGATTAATGATAACAGTAGTGGAGGAGGTCAAAATGCAAGGAATTGGTCCATTGAAGAGAACCTCCAAGAGGGAGACCTGGTAGCTGGTGATCGAGATGGTTATCGATTTACCGATATACCAGAAGAGTTACTAGGTGTGGAATGGATTCGCTCAGCAGTGAATTCAAGAAGTGCTACAAGTGAAGATCTCGTTACCTTTTATCTAGCTGCAGATGCAGATGTATATGTTGCTCATGATTCAAGAGTGAGTTCAAAGCCAGAATGGTTATCATCAGAATACGAAAAGACAGGACAAACGATTGAAGATGATCAACCCGTAACATTTGAGCTCTATAAGAAGCATTACCCTGCTGGATCCTACGTGGTAATGGGGCCAAATAATAACAGTAGTCGAATGAATTATTTTGCATTAATTCAACCGACGAGTCAGGAGGAGCCACCCAATGAGGTACCTAAGGACTTAGAAGGAGATATTGCAGAAGACGAGGTTTCATTGAATTGGTCATCTGTTAATGACGAGGAATTGTATTTAATCTATCGCTCATCGTCCAAAGACCCTTCGTTTAGAGCAATTGCAAGCACGGAAGAAAGTAATTACAAAGATGATACAGTTGAATTAGGTGTAACATATCAATATAAGATTTCTGCTATAAATGCTGGGGGAGAATCTGAGCTGTCTGAACTAACAGAAATTTTCTTCTTTGACCCTAATGAACCCAACCCAGATACACCAGCTGAACTAACCGTCACCGAAACCAAGAGTATAACAGTTGAATTAGAGTGGAAGGAGATTGAAGACGCTATTAGTTACGGCGTTTTCAGAACTACTGAACCGGATGGAGAATTTAAAAAAGTAGCGGATACAATAAGTCCTTCTTACACGGATAAGCCTGTCGATTCTTCTACGACATATTACTACAAAGTTTCAGCAACAAGTATTGGCGGAGAATCTGACATGTCAAATGCAGTAAGTACAACTACAGAAGAAGCTATTGATCTTCCAGAAGTGCCACAAGGACTTTCAGCAGGGGAAACAACTACTTCCACATTTGAAATCAGCTGGGACTCTGTTGAACAGGCAGAAAGTTATGATATTTACCGCAAAGCGAATGAAGAAAGCGAGTTTAGCAAAATAGCTAGTACAGATGCATCAAACTATAAGGATGAGAGTGTCAGTATAAATCATACCGGATACAGTTACAAGATATTGGCAGTGAATGAAATGGGAGAGTCAGAGTTCTCGGAAGAGCTTAATATTGACATGCCTCTTCCTAATACACCATCTGATTTCATCGTTAGTTTAATAGGAACGGATGTTGTAGGTTTAACTTGGACATCACAAGGTGGAGCAAATCGGTATAATGTTTATCGAGAAACAAACGGAGAGGTTGAATATATTGGATATGCCAAAGTAGATACTTACTTTGATCGCACGGCAGAACCAGGGGTACATTATACGTATTACATTAAAGCAGAGAATGCCAGTGGCGAATCAGAAGAATCGAATGTAGTGGAAGTTACTCCTGGACACATTACGGTTTTAAAGAATTACATGCAGCAATATGACCAGACTGGTGATATAACTGGACCAATTGGGCCTCAACTAACTAACACATTAAAACAAGTGGAACATCATGTAGAAAAAGGTTCAACACAAAAAGCAATAAAATTCCTTTCTAAGTATAGAGAGCAACTTACTAAAGAAAAAAACAAAGAACAAATTTCGCCGCTAGCAAGTACAGTTTTAAATCACTATGCAGAGTCATATATGGAAGAATTGAAATAAAGATTTGTGAGGAAGGGCAGTAAACCCACGCCTTAGGTGTTACTGCCCTTTCTTAATTTCTTCTAAACTTAAATTGGTAATAGTACCTTGATGAAAGGATAATTGCCACCTTCCATCAATATACTTCCAAATAGAGCTCCGCAATGTGTTACGTTCTTTCGAATGATTCATGACATAATACGTTGCTAGAACAACATCTGGTGCTAATTGTTCGACCTGATAATTGTGAAGTGACATTTCATCTAGACTCACTCCATCTTCCAGACACATCGCTTTATTAATCAAAATGCCTGAGCTTCCAATCTCTTGAAAATCATTAGCAAGTATTTGCGCTAATTTCTTACTACTACTCCTGACCTCTGATTGAAGATGGCTTTCCTCGAGTTGCTGTAAATGTGCTTTTACATTCTCATTCATAACCACCGCTCCTAATCATCCATGCTGTTTTTTTAACTTCTCCTGCTTATGCAACGTATGCTTTACACCCCATTCGTGCATAGCCTCCAAAATAGGCTGTAGACTCTTACCATATTCCGTCATAGAATATTCGACTTTTGGCGGTACTTCTGGATAGACTACTCGTTCGACAATGTCTTCAGCTTCTAGCTCACGTAACTGTTTCGTTAACATTTTTTGTGTGATTCCGGGCATACTTCTCTTAAGTTCATTAAAACGTTGTGTGCCATGATTTAGCAAATGAAGTAAAATAATAGGCTTCCATTTGCCGACAAGAATACTTAGTGCATCTTCTACCCTGCAAGCATTCGGTTCGTACTTCATCATCAATCCCCTTACTTAACAGTATATATTTGGATACTATATATCATTTAAGTGCGTACTTACATTTTACACTTCTATGCTTCATAATAACATATGATAGCAAACTTTGATGTTAGAAAGGTTGTTTAAAATGGAAAAATATCGTATGGATCCTAGTAAAGGACTAGAGTTTGGTTTATATACATTAGGTGATCATTTGCCCCATCCGGAGACAGATGAACGGATTCCGGCAAGTCAGCGTTTAGCTGAAATTATTGAGTTGGCGAAATTAGCGGAAGATGCCGGCCTTGACTTCTTTAGTGTTGGGGAGAGTCATCAAGATTATTTCACAACACAGGCACACTCTGTTGTACTAGCTGCGATTGCACAGGCAACGGAAAAAATAAAAATTGCCAGTTCATCAACCATTATAAGTACACTTGATCCTGTCAGAGTATATGAAGACTTTGCGACCATTGATTTAATTTCAAAAGGACGTACGGAAATCGTAGCAGGCAGAGCTTCTCGTGTTGGAAACTTTGAACTTTTAGGTTATGATTTGCATGATTACGAAGAATTATATGAAGAAAAATTTGACCTTTTATTAAAAATTAATGAGAACGAATTTGTAGATTGGCAAGGTCAATTTCGTGCACCATTAAAAAATGCTCATGTGTTGCCAAGGCCGCTAAATGGCTCATTACCAATCTGGCGAGCAGTTGGTGGTCATCCTTCTAGTGCTGTTAAGGCTGGATATGCAGGTGTGCCGATCTTTGTAGCTATGTTAGGAGGACCGGCAACACTTTTCAAGAGAACCATTGACTCTTATCGTGATGCACTAGAACAAGGAGGATACGATCCGAAAGCATTTCCGGTATCTACAGCTGGTTTCTTTTATTTAGCAGAAACAACACAGCAAGCACAGCGTGAAACATATCCTTTTATTAATGCAGGTATGCAAAAGACAAATGGAAGAGGTTTTGCGAAACAAGTCTTTGCTCAAGGGGCTGACCCGCATGATGTAATGAACATTGGTAGTCCTCAAGAAGTCATTGAAAAAATACTATATCAACATGAAACATTTGGTCACCAACGATACATTGCGCAAATGGACTTTGGTGGAATACCGTTTGACAAATTGCGAAAAAATATCGAATTAATCGGAAAAGAAGTTCTGCCAGCAATTCGTAAATATACAGCGAAATAGGAGGCCAAGGATGAAGGTAGTTGCAATAGCAGGTTCGATTGTCGGATCTAAAACAAAAACAGCGATAAAATATGCAACAGATCAACTTTTAGATAAATATCCAGATGCAGAGGTAACTTTAGTGGATCTAGCAGAATATGATATTCAGTTTAGTGATGGTAGAAATTATCTCGACTATCAAGGCGATACAAAAAAAGTGACCGAAACGATTATGGAAGCTGATGCATTATTGATCGGCACCCCCATTTTCCAAGCATCGATTCCGGGATCGTTAAAAAATATTTTTGATTTATTGCCTGTAGGCGGACTTGAGGGCAAAGTGGCTAGTATGATTGTAACGGCCGGCTCTCAAAGACACTATCTAATTCCCGAACAGCAATTGAAACCGATCCTGGGATATATGAAAGCACAGGTAGTGCAAAGTTATGTTTATATAGAAGATGTTGATTTTTACCGGAAGGAAATTACTAATGATGATGTCAAGTTCCGGATAGAACGGCTTGTAGAGGATACGATGACATTAGCAAGAACTTATCAAAGGATACTGGAAGAAAAAGAAGCTGAATATGATTTTTAATAGTGATAGTACTTGGTTTACAGGGACCAAGTGCTATTTTACTGTCAGAATTTCTAACTTTCCTCTTTGAAATTATTTCAATTATTTAGATAATTAGGTATAATATATTCTACAAATGGATAGACATACACCGTAATGTAGAATCATAAAAAATAATGAGGGGGTTTTCATGATGAAAAAGCTTAGTATGTTATTTATTGTTTTTTTGTTTCTAGGTTTAGTGTTAGCGGCTTGTGGGGACGCGTCTGATGACGCAATTGATGATGATGGAGCACAATCGGAAGAAACACCGGAAGAAAGTGAGTCTGAAGGAGAAAGTGATGACAGCGGAGAAGCTTCAGAAGACTGGGTGGATAATATTACAGTATTAACTGGTGGAGAAGCGGGTGTATATTTCCCATTAGGCGTAGCGATGGCTGAAATTATGGATCAGCAAGTGGATGATGTGAGTGCAACCGGTATCTCCAGTGGTGCATCAGTAGTTAATGCCAATGAATTGAGTGATGGCCAAGCAGAATTTGCTCTTATCCAAAATGATGTGGCTTATTATGCACATGAAGGATCTAATATGTTTGACGAAGTAGTAGATGGTTTTAGTGGTGTATTCACTATATATCCGGAAACGATTCAAATTGTAACATTAGCGGATAGTGGAATTGAAACTGTAGAAGATTTAGAAGGAAAACGTGTCGCTGTAGGTGATGTTGGTTCAGGTACTGAAGCAAATGCGGAGCAAATTTTAGGCGCACATGATCTGACATTTGATGACTTAAGTGCAGAGTGGATGGACTTTGGTGATGCCTCAACAAACTTACAAGATGGTAATGTTGATGCTGCGTTTGTAACAGCAGGTACGCCAACTGGAAGTATTCAAGAATTGGCTGCTAGTGCGGATATTAGAATTGTAAGTATTAACGAAGATAAGATTGCTCAATTAGAAGATGAATATCCATACTATGTTAGAGAAGATTTAGATGAAAATACTTATGAAAACTTTGATGCGACTGCAACAACAGTAGCAGTACAAGCAATGCTAATTGTAAGAGATGATTTACCTGAGGATCAAGTTTATGAATTAACGAAGTCTATTTTCGACAATTTAGATGCCATGCAAAATGCACATGAACGAGGAAATGACCTAACCATCGATACGGCACAAGACGGTATGTCTATTGACTTGCACCCAGGAGTACAACGCTATTTTGATGAACAATAAAAGAAATTCTTTTACAAACAAAAAAGGGGCATTGCTACTGAGCAATGCCTTTTTTCAGAAATTCATGTTCATCTTCTTTGTAATACTTATTCTTTTGATAAGTTGGCTTATATGGCATCGACCTCAGCATCTACTAGTGATATCTGATATGAATACTGGTGAAACATTGTGGGAAAGTGATATAAAACAAGGGGAAACTTTTTTTCATGAATATATTCATTCAGTAGAAAAATCTCCTGTTAAGGAAGTGTTTCAATATTCTTCTACCGGTGAAGTGATGACAATGGAAAGTTGGACAAAATCATTTGGGGCAGGGTTGCCGTATCAAAGGGAAGGAGATGTTGAAATGAAGGACGGTTATTATGTACTGAAGAATTTAAACCGTCCTGTACATGGAGGAGCATTAAGAATGAAGCCTTCCAGTTTGTATCCGCATACATTTTACTTTCGTGATCAGACCATATACTTGTCAAAAGAACCATTTGTTACAAAAATTATAGAAATTAATGTGATAGACTTACCTTGGTGGGAAGGGTTTATAAGTTCCTTCAAAATGAAGTAAATCTATGTAGAAAGTAGGGATGGAAATGGATGACAGCCAGAAGAAAATGCTGCAAGAGTTAGAAGGCAGTGATCGTGAACTTCGAAGCTTTTGGGGGATTATTGTTTTAGCGATTAGTGTTTTTTTATCTGCTTTTCATTTATATGTTGCTGGATTTGGATTACCAGGTATCGGATCCAAAACATTTTTAATATTGCATTTAACGATTGGTTTAGTATTAGTGTTTTGTATTTTTCCGATCAAAAAAGGTCTGCGCCAAACATCTATACCTTGGTATGATGTTATACTAGCAATTTTCTCATTAGCGGTTGGTACATATATTATTCAAAAACAAACAGCAACCTCCATTATGTCAGGCCGGCCTACAGACCTCGATTTATTCATTGGTTTAGCTTTAATCATTTTAGTGCTTGAAGCAACACGCCGGGTAGTAGGAAAACCACTAGTTATCATCGCTCTTGTTTTTATAGCTTATTTCTTTTTAGGTGAATATATGCCAGGTCAGTTTCACCATACACGTGGTGACTTTGAACGGTTTATCTATGAAATTACCTACCGTAATAATGGCATATTTGGAACACCAATTTATGCATCTGCTCAGTTTGTATTTATATTTATCTTATTTGGTGCGATCCTCGAATCTACAGGTGCCGGAAAGATGTTTATTGACTTGGCATTGCGTATGTTTGGTCGTTATAAAGGCGGACCAGCCAAGGCGAGTGTGGTAGCGAGTGGGTTAATGGGTAGTATTTCCGGAAGTTCCACAGCAAATGCGGTTACTACCGGTACATTCACGATTCCATTAATGAAACGAGTTGGTTTCAAACCACATGTAGCTGGTGGCGTAGAAGTGGCAGCATCCTCAAGTGGCCAATTCTTACCGCCAATTATGGGTGCAGCTGCATTTATTATGGTAGAGTTTACAGGCATTCCGTATTATCAAATTATTCAAAGTGCGATTATTCCTGCATTATTAGCCTATATTGGTATTTTATTTATGGTGCATTTTGAAGCATCCAAACACGGTATTACCGGGATTGCTAAGAGTGAATTGGCATCAGGCAGGAAGTTGTTAATGCAACAGGGTTACCTATTAATACCGTTAATCGCTTTGCTTTATTACCTGGTATATGTTCGAGTTTCAGTAAATAATTCGGCGTTTTTCTCGATTATCGTATTATTGGTGCTAGCGTTATTTGTCCAGCGTTTCAAAAATAATCTTGGTCGTACAGCTATTATTGCAGTTGGAGTAATTGCACTTACTTTACTACTACAAACCTTTATCGACCCAATTAACCAAGGGATACATGCGTTAAATGATTTGTTTAATACCAATTTCTTTAGTGTGGAGACAATTAGGTGGAAGCCAGAAATATTAGCATTAATCCTTATTAGTATAGGGATTGCGCTTATTTTTGCATTATCCCAAAAGAAAATGAAAATTGATTCACCACCAGTCCATTTTGGCTGGAAGCAAACATTAGCTGGTTTTGAAACAGCTGCACGAAATGCATTATCGATTATTGTCGCATGTGCGACTGCAGGTATTTTGATTGGTGTGATTACAACCTCAGGTTTATCTACTAAATTCACAAGAATTGTAATTGGCTTTAGTGAAACATTAACGAATGCGCTGCCAAACTTTTTAGTAACAGATAATACCCAGTTGTATTTTGCATTAATATTAACGGTGTTTGCTTGTCTACTATTAGGATTAGGATTACCGACAACGGCAACCTATGTTGTTCTGGCAGCTATTGTAGCTCCTGTATTAACAGATATGGGTGTCCATGTTTTGATTGCTCACCTATTTGTACTATATTACGGGGTATTAGCGGATGATACACCGCCAATTAATCTACCTGCCTATGCGACAGCGGGTATAGCCAAGGCAGGTCCTGTTCGGACTGGTATCCAAGGGTTTAAATATGATTCAGCAGCATTGTTATTGCCGTTTGTTTTTACATTAAACCCAACTATTCTTTTGATTACGGATGTGGCATGGTACCAAATTATTTGGGCGATTGTTACAGCAACAATCGGGATGATTGCCTTTGCTTCGTTCATTCAAAACTGGTTAGTCAGACAATATCATTGGTATGAAAGATTATTAGCGCTGATTACAGCATTATTATTCATCCAAAACAACTTATTGACTGATATTATTGCCATAGTGACACTTGCTATTATCTTTGTCTTGCAGTTGTTTCTTTTCAAGAATCAGAAGAATAAAGAGCAAACAGCATAATGACAAAAACCCTCTATCCATTTTTGAACTGACCCAGTAAAACGGGACAAGAAAAAACACCTATGCTGCCATAGTCCTGAATTCAACAGGACTGTGACAGTTTAGTTTTGTAAACGGTCGTATATAGTTGTAATAATACATGTAAGATTGCACTTTTTCTAGTACAATAGAGTTTGTAAGGTGCACTCTATTTTGAGTGTTGAATTCTTCCGACTTTAGCGAGGAGTGGAAGGATTCGATTACGGCATTATCAAAGCAGTTTCCTTTTCGGGACATGCTTGTGGTAATGCCTTTTTCTTTAGCCAGCTCTTGAAAGTCGTAAGAGGTGTATTGAGCTCCTTGATCACTGTGTAAGATCACTTCATACGTCTCTCTGCCTTTACATGCAGCTTCTAGTGTATCTAAAACAAGCTTAACCTCCTGTGTGTCACTAACTTTATAGGCTATGATTTCGTTATTATATAAGTCCATAATGGTTGATAAATAAAGCATTTTCTCTCCATATGGTAAGTAAGTAATATCAGTAACCCACTTTTGATTAGGGCGATCAGCCTTGAAATCCTGTTTAAGAAGGTTTGGGACGACAAACTTGCTTTCCCCAGCAATATAAACCTTTCTTTTCACTTTGACTTGACACTGAAGGTTATATTTCTGCATGATCTTTTGTACGGTCTTTCGATTCACTTTTATTTTATGGTCATTTTTGAGAATGCCTCGTACGTTTCGATGTCCCACTCTAAATGAAAGGCTTTGACAAATATCTATAACCAACTGATGTAGAAGAGGCAACTCAGCTGAAACTCTCTTTTTCCACCTATAATAAGTTGACTTTGGAATCTCAAAACATTCACAAATAGTAGTGATCGGGTATTTTTCTTTATAAGCTTCTACGACTTCGACGAATACTTCTGGAACCACTTCCTTTCGATTTCTTGGTACTTTCCCGACAATTCATCTCGCATTTCATAATACTTCACTTTTTTTCTTAACTGACTTACTTCACTGTCATCATCAGGTCCTTTACCGAAAGCATATTGTTTTCCAATTGGTTGAGCTAACCTGTGCTCCTCACCATTCCTATACCATCTCATCCAAGTTTTGATTTGTGTCTTATTTTTAATACCAAACTTCTCCATAATCTCTTTGTTCGTTAGTTCCCCAGAAAGTTTTAAGCGTATCACTTCTCTTTTAATTTCTTCAGGATAAACCATCTTCTTCCCCATAACAAAAAACACCTCCAAATGTCGATAAATAATTAATACGACTCTGGGGGTGTTTTTTCCTGTCTCATATTATTGGGTCACTCTATTTTTATGGAAGAGGGTTTTTGTTTGCGATTAAGTCCTTATAATAAAAAAGTAGTTAGAAAACCCTTTTTCTTTTAATTTCCTCTTTAATTCACAAGAAAAAAATGGTAAAAGTATGGTAGACGTAAAGTGGAAGGAGTATGCCTTCGTGAAACGAATCAAATGGATGTTACTGATAGGACTTGTAATTTTGGGAGGATGCCAAATGGAAGAATATCCAGATACAAAAGCATTTCAGGATGAATTCACACGGGAATTTTTAGTATCGACGGAGGAAGAGGAAGAAGGGTATTACTTGTTTGAGTCAGGAATTGGTAGTTATCAAGTGCTATTTCCGAAGAATGCAGTTATTTCTGATAAGTTTTATGAAAAAAATGGAGAGAGATTTGAGTCGGTCACATTTGAGGATTATAGTGTAGATGAAAATTATTATATTTCTCATGATTTGACATTTAGTGTTTATGGAGAAAAATTTTTAGAGGGGAGTTTAGGGTTATTATCATCTAAATTAAGTTATGAGGGTGATTATCAAGAAATGG
>NZ_WJEB01000031.1:0-85526 GCF_010994085.1 Gracilibacillus saliphilus
CTAACGCTTTTGCCGAGGGGATAGAGGGCGTCGTGTCCCGCCCACTAATGTTAAGCATCGGTTGAAGTTGATACATTAGAAACTCGTCACTTTAGTGATGAGAGGTTCATGCATGTTGTATGACAGAAATAGAAAAACTTCATACAATCTGAACATTACATTTCAACTAGCTGTTTAATAAGATAAAGGTAAGAAATGAAAGAATATTTTTAGGGTGGAGGGGGGATACGATGTTAGCCTTTGATATTTTAGAATATCAAAAACGTTTAACGAAGACAAAACAACGGATGGCTGAAAACGACATGGAAGTATTACTTGTAACAGACCCCGCTAATATGAATTATTTATCAGGCTATGATGCTTGGTCATTCTATGTTCACCAAATGTTAATTATCATTATTGATGAGCCTCAGCCAATTTGGATTGGTCGTTATCAGGATGCAAATGGCGCAAAAATTACCACATGGATCTACAACGAAAATATTATTCCATTCCCAGATTATTATGTACAATCATCGATTTATCACCCAATGGATTTCATTGCAGAAATTTTAAAACAGATCGGGCAAGGAAATAGAAAAATAGGTGTTGAGATGGATAATTACTATTTCACTGCCAAAGCTTACGAAAGATTAAAGTACGGATTGCCAAATGCTACATTCAAAAATGCGGATTTATTAGTGAATTATGTAAGGATTATCAAATCAGAGCAAGAAATTGAATATATGAAGCGGGCAGCAGAAATTGCTGATCAAGCGATGTATAAGGCAATAGAGAGTGTACGCGCAGGGAATCGAGAGTGTGATACAGCAGCAGCTATTTATCACCAAATGATTTCTGGTACTGAAGAATATGGTGGGGATTATCCAGCTATCGTCCCATTGCTTCCCTCTGGATATAACACAGGCGCACCACATCTAACTTGGTCGGAGAGAAAATATCAAGAAGGAGAGTCTGTTGTTATTGAACTCGCAGGCTGTTATAAAAGGTATCATGTACCAGTTGCTAGAACGGTTTCGATAGGTAAACCTTCTATGCAGCTTGAGAAACTTGCTCCGATTGTCGTAGAAGGGTTGAATGCCGTTTTAGATGCGGTAAAGCCTGGAGTTACTTGTGGAGAACTGGAAAGCTATTGGTATAACTGTCTAAAGAAATATGGAATTGAAAAAGAGGCAAGACTAGGATATTCCGTAGGTTTAGGTTACCCGCCAGATTGGGGAGAACATACAGCAAGCATCCGAACAGAGGATTCCACCGTTTTACAGCCAAATATGACTTTCCACCTTATTCCAGCCTTGTGGTTCGACAACTATGGAATTGAGATCAGTGAATCATTTCGAGTAACAAAAACTGGCGGCGAAACGTTCACCAATATTCCAAGAGAATTAATAGTGCAAGATCCCTTTCCGTTTCCAGAACAAGGTGGAATCATCAGCTAGCTTTTAGGATGATTAGATAGATATTAGATGAGGAGGGTATAGTATGAGAGAGGTAAAAATGAGTACAAAAGCAGTTTGGGCAGGAGAAAAAGATCAATTAGCTTTTGGAGCCACTCAAGTTCCAGTTGTGCACAGTGTATCTTTTGGGTATGACGATATGGATGAATGGTATGAAGTAGCTATCGGTAATAAAGAAGGTCATATTTACGGTCGTAATACCAATCCAACTGTTGAAGCCTTTGAAGAAAAAATCAGAATTTTGGAAGGAGCAGAAGCTGCTACTAGCTTTTCGACAGGAATGGCAGCGATTAGTAATACACTAGGAACGCTGTTGTTTCCAGGGGATCGAATTGTTTCCATAAAAGACACATATGGCGGAACCAATAAAATATTTACCGAATTTCTGCCAAAGCAAAACGTGGACGTTGTTTTATGTGACACTGGTGATCATGAAGCGATTGAAAAAGAGGTAGAAAAAGGATGTAAAGTTCTTTATTTAGAAAGTCCGACAAACCCAACGGTGAAAATCACAGATATTGAAAAGATGGCGAAAGTCGGAAAAAAAGCAGGAGCTATTGTTATTGTTGATAACACCTTTGCCACTCCAGTTAACCAGAATCCGTTGGAATTGGGAGCAGACCTAGTGATTCATAGTGCCACTAAATTTTTAGGAGGGCATGCAGATGCATTAGGAGGCTCTGTTTGTGGCTCTAAAAAATTAGTAGAAAATATTTATCATTATAGAGAAATTAATGGAGCAACACTTGATCCAATGTCAGCCTATTTATTATTACGAGGCATGAAAACGCTTCAATTACGAATCGAAAAACAGAGTGAAAATGCAATGGCAGTTGCTCATTATTTGAAATCAGTTGATGCTGTTGAATCGGTATTTTATCCAGGGTTAGCGGAACATCCAGGCCACGAGATTGCTAAAAAACAAATGAACGGGTTTGGCAGCATGTTAAGTTTCTCGGTAAAGGGTGGAGTAGATACACTTAGACATCTGCTTCCAAAGCTAAAGTATGCGAATCGAGCAGCCCATCTTGGCTCTGTTGAAACTATTGTAGGCCCTTCACGCACAACAAGTCATGTAGAATGTACACCAGAGGAAAGAGCGGCAATGGGAATACCAGAAGGATTAATTCGATATTCAGCAGGACTTGAAGATAAGGATGACTTAATTGCTGATTTAGAGCAAGCCTTTCAGTCTTTGCCAGCAAGTCTATTTATAAACAAATAAAGCGTGCCTTTTAACTAAAAACGAAAATAGCATTCACCTATTTTTCTTAAAAAATAATGGAGGTGATGAGATTGACAATGAAGGTTGCTTTTATTGGTTTTGGCGGTGTTGGGCAGGCGTTAGCAGAGATATTCTTGAAACAACAGAAGGGTGAAAAGCCGTCGTTTGGTTTTGAGCCCGAGGTTGTCGCTGTATCTGATATTATGAAAGGATCTGTGTATCATCCGGATGGTTTAAACATTAAACAGTTGTTATCTGCTGTTAGAGATTCTGGAAGTTTAGCTGCTTATCCAGACAAAGGAGGATTAATTAGAGGCTGGGATAGCATGGAAACAATCAAGAATACGAATGCAGATATGATTGTCGAAGTAACATTCACAGATGTGAAGACAGGTCAACCAGCTATTGATCATTGTCGAACAGCTTTTGAACATAAAAAAAGTGTGGTAACGACTAATAAAGGACCAGTTGCTTTAGCTTATGATGAATTATCACAATTAGCTGAAAAGAATGGTGTGTTTTGGGGATTTGAAGGTACAGTTATGAGCGGAACACCAGCTCTCAGATTGCCTGTCATGACATTAGCAGGAAATGAAATAACGGAAATTAAAGGTATCTTAAATGGGACGACGAACTATATGATAACCGAAATGGAAAAAGGCAAGACATATAAGGAAGCATTAGAAAAAGCGCAAAGTTTAGGCTATGCAGAAGCGGATCCAACTAGTGATGTGGAAGGTTATGATGCAAGATATAAAACAGCAATTTTAGCGAACTATTTAATGGGTGAAAAAATAGCTTCAGAAGATATTTACTGTAGAGGAATTAACGATTTAACTTTAGAGATGGTGAAAGAAGCGTTAGATAAAAAACAAAAATGGCGTCTGCTCTCGCGTTTAACTAAAAGGGAAGATGGTTCAATCGAAGCTTCTGTTCAACCAGAATTAATTGATGGTAACGATCCATTAGCTGGTGTTAATGGCCCAACAAATGCGATAGTTTACGAATGTGACTTATCCGGTCCGATTATGTTAACAGGTGCAGGTGCAGGGCTAATCGAAACAGGTTATTCACTGTTTATTGATATCATACACTATCATAGACAAAGCGCCCTAACCAAACTTTAATAGGGGGTGATTTCCGTGCAACTAAAAGTTAAACAAGAAAGAATGCTAATTGCAGGACAATGGATAGCTGCTGAGCAAACATTTGATGTCTATGACCCGCAAGATAATCGATTAATTGCCAAAGTACCATTAGCTACAGAAAATGATATGCTGATGGCTATTGAAAAAGCAGAGGAGGCATATTTAAGTACCAAACCTTGGCCAACTCATGAAAGGATGGCCGTACTTCAACGAGTAGCCTCTTATATAGAAGAAAATAAAGAGCGTTATGCAGAAACAGTTGCATTAGAAGGAAGCAAAACGATTCGCGAAGCTCGCATGGAAGTAAAGCGAGCGATCCAAACGATTCAAATTAGTGCAGAAGAAGCTCGAAGGATAAATGGAGAAACGATTAATTTTGATCAAAGTGAGAGTGGAGAAAACAGGGTTGGCTATTATTACCGTTTTCCAGTAGGTGTGATTGGAGCGATCACCCCTTTTAATGATCCTTTAAATCTAGTAGCTCATAAGGTCGGTCCAGCGATTGCCTCGGGCAACGCGATCATTGTAAAACCAGCATCTGATACGCCATTGAGTGCATTGCTTTTGGCAGAAGCTTTTACACAATCGGGATTGCCGGCAGGTATGCTGTCCGTTGTGACTGGATCAGGTCGAGATGTAGGTGATGTACTTGTCACGCATCCTTCCATTACGATGATTACATTTACGGGAGGAGTAGATGTTGGGAAGAAAATCGCGCATAAAGCTGGAATCAAGAAGATTGGAATGGAGCTCGGTTCCAATTCTCCGGTTATTGTGTTAAATGATGCAGATGTTGAAAAAGCAGTGACATCTTGTGTTTCAGGTGCTTTTACAGCTGCCGGTCAAAATTGTATTGGTGTCCAGAGAATTTATGTAGAGAAAGAAGTATATCTTCAATTCTTAGAGTTATATAAGCAAAGAACTTCAGAGCTGCAATTGGGAGATAAATTGGATCCATTAACAGACGTTGGTCCGATGATAAATGAGCGAGAAGCAAAAAGGGTTGAAGCGTGGGTAAATCAAGCAGTAGCAGAAGGGGCAAAAATTCAAATGGGCGGAAAAAGAGAGAGAGCCTTTTATTATCCGACTATTCTAACAGATGTCCCCACACATGCGGTGATTGCCCAAGAAGAAATATTTGGTCCTGTCGTGCTTGTTTATTCAGTAGATGATGTGTATCAAGCAATTGCTCAGTCAAACGCTGTTGATTACGGGTTGCAAGCGGGGATATTTACAAAAGACGTGGAAAATGCATTCTTAACAATACAGAAGTTAGAAGTTGGCGGCATCATGGTCAACGATAGTAGTGATTATCGTATTGATGCAATGCCTTTTGGAGGGGTGAAACAATCGGGGTTAGGTAGAGAAGGGATCAAGTCCTCGATTGAAGCCATGACAGAGCAAAAGGTAGTGAGCTTTAAACTAAGCTAATATTTTTCGAAATAAGAACCAAAAAAAGAGACCGTGCTTGGTCTCTTTTTTTAGATCGTGCTTATTCTTTTACACTTGCTGGTACTTCTACGCCCAATTTAGCAGCAACGCCTTCAGCTAATTCAGGATCTACTTTATAGAAGAGTCCTAATTGACGTTCAACAATACCTTCACGAGTGACTCCACTTAAATGGTCGGCGAAGTTTTGCATTAAATGTTCACGTTCTTCTTGATCCATTACATCACGGAATAGTGCACGTGGTTGAGAATAGTGATCATCACTATCATAAGCAACGCTATCAGCAAAACCATTTACTTCAAATGGATTAATTTTATTTTCTGGTGTTTCTTTAGGTGCTTCAGCAAAGCTATTTGGTTCATAATTTGGAGCACTTCCGCCATTTTCATCGAAACGCATTTGTCCATCTCGTTGATAGTTATTAACTGGTGCTTTAGAACGGTTAATTGGTAATGCTTCATGATTTGCACCAATACGGTAACGATGAGCATCGGAATAAGCAAATAAGCGTCCTTGAAGCATTTTATCAGGAGATGCTTCAATACCAGGTACAAAGTGACCAGGAGAGAATGCTGCTTGCTCTACTTCTGCAAAATAGTTTTCAGGGTTACGATCCAACACCATTTTACCTACTTCTACTAATGGATAATCAGCATGTGGCCATACTTTTGTTACATCAAATGGATCATAGCGATAATCTTTTGCCTCTTCAGCAGGCATAATTTGTACTTTTAAAGTCCAAGAAGGATAATCGCCTTCCTCGATTGCATTAAATAAGTCTTCAGTGTGATAATCTGGATTAGTTCCTGCTAATTCATCTGCAACTTTAGGATCTAGTCCTTTAACACCTTGATCACTAATAAAGTGGTATTTAATAAAGAAAGCTTCTCCGTCATTATTTACCCATTTGAATGTATGGCTTCCATACCCATTTTGATGACGAAGAGTGGCAGGAATTCCACGACTAGAATGTAGGTAAGTGATTTGGTGTAAAGATTCTGGAGATAAAGACCAGAAATCCCACACAGCATTTGGATCTTTTAAATTTGTTTGTGGGTTACGCTTTTGTGTATGAATAAAGTCTGGAAATTTAATCGCGTCACGGATAAAGAAAATCGGCGTGTTATTTCCAACTAAATCATAGTTCCCTTCATCTGTATAGAACTTAACAGCGAAACCGCGCGGGTCACGTACAGTATCGGCAGAACCTAATTCGCCAGCTACGGTGGAGAAGCGAATGAACATAGGTGTTTTTTTGCCTACTTCAGATAAGAAGTCTGCTTTTGTATATTTGGAAACGTCATTTGTTACTTCAAAATAGCCGTGTGCCCCTGCACCTTTTGCGTGAACAACTCTTTCTGGAACTCTTTCACGATTAAAATGAGCTAGTTTTTCTAGTAAATGAACGTCTTGAATTAATGTTGGTCCTCTATGGCCTGCAGTAATGGAATTTTGATTATCTCCTACTGGCGCACCAGAAGCAGTCGTTAAGTATTTTTTTTCTTGACTCATATAATGTAACACCTCTCCTTTATTCTTTATATTACATCTTTTATTATAATACAAATTTTATAAAAATCAATATTTATTTATAATAATTTTAAATAAATTTTGTGTAAAATCTACTTCCATTTATCAAGGTGTTAAACTATAGAATCACATCATATTCCTTTATCCAATAAAATGTTAGATAAACAAAAAAAATAGAGCAGCTATTTATAACTACTCTAAAGGAATGGGAAACATCCTTGAACTTTTGTTGATTGGGGGTAACAAAAGATATGTGTAAAGGGAATGTTTCATCACTCTATGTGATTAAATATATTATAACGATAATGAGAATCATTTTCAATAGAAAAGTTCAATTTTTTTGAAAAATTTTCTGCAAACCAAACACAAGAAATTTCAAGCTTACCGGTGTATACTAAATAGAAGAAGGAAGTGATATAGAATGGTGTTGAATTTACAAAAAGTAGGACTAAAAAAAGAAGGAAATTGGATACTAAAAGATATCAATTGGAAAATAGAGAAAGGAGAGCACTGGACATTATTAGGATTGAATGGTGCAGGAAAAACCGCACTTTTACATATGTTATGTTCCTATTATTTTCCAACAGAAGGTCAAGTTAATGTGATTGGAAGGCAATTTGGTAAAGATGTACTCGGAGAGCAGTTGAGACAACAAATTGGTATTGTTTCATCCATCTTAAAACAACGAATTTACGGTACGGATAGTGCATACCAAGTTGTATTAAGCGGTGCGTTTGCTTCGATTGGTTTATATGAAACCCCTACAGACGAGATGCGTGCCAAAGCCCAACAGCTATTGAAGGATCTTGATTGCTTCTCTTATGCTAATCGTGCCTACCGAACATTATCTCAAGGGGAACAGCAACGTGTATTAATCGGACGAGCACTCATGAACGACCCCAAATTATTAATTTTAGATGAGCCGACAAATGGATTAGATTTTATCGCAAGAGAGAAATTACTAGAGTCGATTGAGCATATTAGTAAAGGGGAAAATGCAGCTTCGATTATATATGTCACACATCATGTGGAGGAAATAATACCAACTTTTTCGAAAACTTTGTTATTAAAGGATGGACGTGTATTTAATCAAGGCCCAACAAATGCTATGATCAATTCGGAAAATTTAACAGAATTTTTTGGTGTACCAGTAGAGGTAGATTGGACAGAACGACGTCCAAGGTTAAGGAAGAAATAACATCTTAGGAGTAGACTTAAATGTTAAATCATTTGAACCAAATACTACAACGAATTATGCCCTTTATCGCACCAGCAAGTGTAATTATTGGGGTATTATTTGCAGATTTTTTTATTCAATTTGATAATTGGGTTATCTGGATTTTTGCATTTATGACATTTGCAGGGAGTTTGAGCCTAAATTTTGTTGCTCTATATCGAGTGGTTGCTCATCCTTTATCAATATTGATAGCACTTGTTATCTTACATATTTTAATGCCTTTATGGGCGTTTCTAATCGGAGCACTCACCTTTAGCAATGATCATTTGACGGTTATTGGTTTTGTATTAGCAATGATTATTCCTACAGGGATTACAAGTTTCATTTGGGTTTCTATGAATAAAGGAAATGTCGCATTAACATTATCCATTATTTTGATTGATACGATCTTATCCCCTTTTATTGTCCCGTTATCGCTATCATTATTTATCGGAGCATCCGTTGATTTAGAAGTATGGGCGATGATGAAAGGTCTGTTTATCATGATCGTTATTCCGTCTATATTAGGAATGATTTTACATGAAACAACTCGTGGAGGAATTCATGAGAAATGGAGTCCTCGCTTAGCTCCTTTTTCGAAAATAGCATTAGCATTAGTCATTATGATCAATAGCTCAGAAGTTGCAGATTATTTATTGGATGTTGATTTTCATCTGATTAAAGTAGCTATAACGATGTTTTTTGTTGCTGCTAGTGGCTATTACTTAGCTTGGTTGTTGTCGAAGTGGTTAAAACGGGCTAGTCAAGATGTGATTTCCTTAACATTTAGCAGTGGAATGAGAAATATTAGCGCCGGAGCCGTTATAGCAGTGCAGTATTTTTCTGGACCAGTGGCTGTTCCGGTTGTTGTAGGCATGTTATTTCAACAAGTTTTAGCTTCTTTATATAGTAAATTTCTGCAAAGAAGAAAATGAATATTAATATTGAGAATATTCTGAAAAATGGTAGAATTAACTATTGAAGTATATGTTTAAACGAAAGGAGGACAAAAATGACGGAGGATCAATTACCGAAAGATAAGTCAGAGCAACAGTCAAAAACATCAACAGGATTAGATCAGAATGTCGCAGGTTTATTATCGTATTTAGTAGGGTTTGTTACTGGTATTATTTTTTTATTGTTAGAGAAAGAAAATCGCTTTGTCCGTTTTCATGCACTGCAGTCGATTTTTGTATCGGTATTACTGATTGTGATCAATACGGTTCTTGGAATGATACCTTTATTAGGATGGCTTGTAAATATTTTAATTGCACCTTTAACACTTGTTTTATGGATTGTTTTAATGGTAAAGGCCTATCAAGGGCAATATTTCAAGTTACCTTGGATTGGTGACATGGTTGAACAACAATTAGATAAATAATGATATAATCCTGATCTGATGTTCACATCAGGTCTTTTTTTCTCAGCACAGAAAGTAGAAAAATTGTTTTAAGAAACTCACAAAAAGAAGGGTTTGCCGAAAGAGATTTTGGTAAACCCTTGTTTTTATTCATGAATCAGGCACCTGCTTAATAATATGAAAGTAAAGAAGAAAAGAAAGAAGGTGCCTTTATGATTACATGGTTATCTTTTGTTTTATTATCACTTGCAACATTTCGTTTAACAAGATTGATCGTTTATGATAAAATCACAGGCTTTATTCGAGCACCTTTTTTTGAAGTAGAAGAAAAATGGTTGCCTGATGGTAGCATAGAAGAGACGGTGATGTTTAAAGGAAACGGTTGGAAAAGATGGATTGGTGAATTATTACGATGTCACTGGTGTACGGGCATTTGGTCATCGTTAATTTTATTTTTAGGTTTTCATTTTTACTCTACTATATTTATCCCAATTATTATTGTATTGGCGGTTGCAGGAGTAGCATCAATTATTGAAGTAATTATTTCTTACTTTATTTAAACATTCATGTATCTTTATTCCTGCTTCTTCCTTTTATAGCCACTGCAACTACATGACTTTTTCCTTCGTCCTTTTTTTCGTCTGCTAACAGACCGTTGTGTAATGTTGGACATGAGCAAAACTCCTTCATCATACAAGATTATGAAACATTCCTATATTATTTTATGAGGTCGCTATAAAAGCGTTCGGGAGTTACATAAAAACGGTGAAAAAGTCTAATTTCTTCTACTCAAAATAAGCCGAGGAAAGGGGTCCTCTTTCCTCGGCGCATATAAAATTAGATACCTTTAAAGGCTTCTAAGTAGATCTCTTTTAATTCAGTAACAAGTGGTAATTTTGGATTTGCGGTTGTACACTGATCCTCAAAAGCTTTGTCGGCTAAGTGATCCACTTGTTGCATAAATGCTTCTTTTTCCACACCATTTTCTTCGATGCTCATCGGAATATCCAATTGTTTAGCAAGTTCGCATATTGCTTTAACTAAGTTATCTACCCCTTCATCTGTAGTACGAGCAGGAAGTCCTAGTATTTTTGCTATCTCTGCATATCGCTGATCCGCAACAAAATGTTCATACTTTGGAAAGGAAACAAATTTAGTTGGCTTTTTAGCATTATAGCGAATTACGTGTGGCAAGAGAATCGCATTTGCTCGCCCGTGTGCAATTTGGAATGCTGCTCCCAGCTTATGGGCCAAGCTATGATTAATCCCCAAAAACGCATTAGCAAAGGCCATTCCTGCAATACTAGACGCATTATGCATTTTTTCCCGGGCTTTTTCATTATTACCATCTTTATAAGCAATAGGTAAATATTCAAAAACTAATTGTATGGCCTTTATCGCCAGTCCATCGGTATAATCATTTGCCATGTTGGATACATAAGACTCAATCGCATGTGTCAGTACATCCATACCAGTATCTGCAGTGACTACTGGTGGTACCGTCATGACAAACTGTGGGTCAATAATCGCAACATCGGGTGTTAAGGCATAATCAGCTAATGGATATTTGATGTTGTTTTGTTTATCCGTAATAACGGAGAAAGGTGTTACTTCGGACCCTGTTCCAGACGTCGTAGGAATTCCTACAAATTGTGCTTGCTTTCCGAGCTCGGGGTATTTATAGACACGTTTACGGATGTCTAAGAATTTTTGTTTGATACCGTTAAAGTCTGTCTCTGGATGCTCATAGAATAACCACATACCCTTAGCTGCATCCATGGCAGATCCACCACCAAGGGCAATAATAACGTCAGGTTTGAATTTACTCATCTCTTCTGTCCCCCGCATCACAGTTTCAATAGATGGATCGGGTTCTACATCAGAGAAGATTTCGCAATGTACATAGTCGGCTCGCTTACGTAAATGATATAGTACTTTATCTACATACCCTAATTGTCTCATGATTGGATCAGTGACAATAAAGGCTCTTGAGATATTCGGCATTTTTGCCAAGTATTGTACAGCATTTTTTTCAAAATAAATTTTAGCTGGTACTTTAAACCATTGCATATTTACGTTTCTATTGGCTATTTTTTTGGTATTGGTAAGGTGGATTGCACCAACATTAGTTGAAACAGAGTTACCACCATATGATCCACAGCCCAATGTTAGGGATGGCAGGTAGGCATTGTAAATATCACCGATCGCTCCTTGAGAAGAAGGGGCATTAACAATGATTCGACCTGCTTTCATTCGCTTACCGAATGCCTCAACAATCTCTTGATCATTAGAATGGATAACAGCTGAGTGACCAAGACCTCCGAACTCAAGCATTTCTTCACAACGTTTGAAGCCTTCTTGATAATTTTTAACTTGATAGCTTGCTAGGATTGGACTTAATTTTTCGCGAGAAAGTGGTTCATCTGGTCCAACGGTTTTTAACTCGGCAACTAGAATTTTAGTGTCTGCAGGAACATTAATTCCAGCTTTTTTAGCAATTTCTACAGGGCTTTTTCCAACGATATCTGCGTTTACTGCACACGTTTTTTCATTTATCGCAAGTTTCTCTAGTTTTTTCTTTTCCTCTTTGTTTAATAAATAACAATGATTATTAAGCATTTCCTGTTGTACTTTTTGATAAATGGCTTGATCAATGATCACTGCCTGTTCTGATGCACAAATCATTCCGTTATCAAAAGTTTTAGAAAGAATTAAATCATTGACAGCTCGTTTGATATCGGTTGTTTTTTCAAAATAACATGGTACATTGCCAGGTCCTACACCAAGTGCCGGTTTTCCAGAGCTGTAAGCTGATTTAACCATTCCAGCACCACCTGTAGCTAGAATAAGTGCGATATCTTCATGTTTCATTAACGCTTGAGTTGCTTCAATACTTGGTTGTTCGATCCATTGGATGCAATGTTTTGGTGCACCAGCTTTCATTGCAGCCTGATACAATATATTAGCTGCTTCTGCACTACTTTTTTGAGCAGAAGGGTGAAAAGCAAAAATAATGGGGTTAGCCGTTTTTATCGCTATTAAGATTTTGAACATAGTAGTAGAGGTTGGATTGGTAACGGGTGTGACACCGGCTATAACGCCAATTGGTTCTGCTATTTCCACTACACCGTCATGTTGATTTTCATTCATGATTCCAACTGTTTTATCATATTTAATATTATGGTAGATATATTCTGTAGCAAATATATTTTTAATAATTTTATCCTCGTAAATACCTCTATTTGTTTCTTCTACTGCCATTTTTGCTAGAGTCATATGTGCATCTAAACCGGCAAGTGCCATTTCTTTAACAATGTGGTTGATCTCTTCTTGATTTAATTGTTTTAATTTTGACAATGCTGCTGTACCTTGTTTTACTTTTTGGTCAATGGTTTGCTGAACATTATGTTGTTTCTCGAGAGCTGGTCTACTCATCATTTACTCCTCCTCACAAATTGTGAAACGTTGAGCATTTAAACTTAAAAAAATGAATTTCTGATAGTTTTTGGGTGGGATTGCGTGCAATTTTAATAAAGGTAAGATCTTGATACATTCGTGTTGTGTTTTTCAATAAGATAACGTAGTGCTTTGTCCAGATCGTGCTAGGGTACGCCTTATTTTGCTCTAAGAGAAGAGCTTCGAACTGGTCACCGATTTTTTCTTCGAATGTCGCTTGGTTGTAAAAATCGGTGTCTGTACTGAAATCAATCCACTCATAAGAAATCATTATTTCTCCTCCTTTTATAACCTCCTTTATTTGTTCTGAATTCATCTTATCACGAGAAAACGGATACAAAATGATTGATTTTTGACGAAATTGTGAAATATTTCACATTAGAGAGTGTGTTATAATTGACTTATTTAACAGAAGGGGAAGGATACAGTACATGTGGGTTGTTATTATTGTTTGTATTATAGTCGTGATTGCCGTATTGGCGTTGTCCATTATGACATTAAATAAAGGATATGGGTATCAGCATACAATTGATCCGTTACCAAGCGAACAGGAAAATAGTGAAGGAACAGAATCAAGTACTGATCAAACAGAGAAAAATACGAATGAAAATAAAAACAGTGACCGATAAAAACACAAACGGTCACTGTTTGCTCGTTCTCCGAAATAGATGACTCTCCAGTATATCCGTGGGAGAGTGCGGATATTTGGTCCACTATTGGTGACAAAATTGCCGTTTTTAAGGTGCGTGCGGACATCTATTCCGCTAATCGTCGAAAATAAAGCTAAATTTGATCGAAAAAAGCCAAATAAGGGATTAAATGTCCGCAACACCCAAAAAACGGGAGTTATTCTGTTAAATAACGCACTCATTTCGTTTCGCTAAGGATCAGTGTGGTCCTTATCCCTAGCTTATTATAGAGAAGCTTTATAGATGGCGATCGCATCTTCACGGTTCAGTTTTTTGAAGTTACCAAATTCAGGTCTAGCGATCACTGTTTTATCAGCCATTTCCTCGATACTGTCTTCGCCAATATCATAATCAGCCAAGCGGGAAGGTGCTTCGATACTATTCCAGAATGCACGAAGTTTAGCTATTCCTTCTAAGCCAACTTCTTTATCTGATTTACCACTTGGATCCACATCAAATACACGGACAGCTAATTGTTTAAAACGACTTACGTTTTCATCGATTGCATACTCCATCCAATGTGGAAAGAGAATCGCAAGACCACCACCGTGTGGAATGTCATGTACAGCTGAAACAGCATGTTCTAAGTTATGTGTTGCCCAGTCTCCATGATATCCCATATTTACCATACCATTTAATGCCATCGTACCATTATATAAGACTGTTGCGCGAAGGTCTTCATTTTCAAGATCTTCTAATAACTTTGGAGCTGTTTCTACCATCGTTTGTAGAATTCCTTCTACCATACGATCTTGTAACAATGTATTTTCATCATGATGGAAATAATGTTCAAGCGCATGTGACATAATATCGACCATGCCATAGATTGTTTGGTCTTTCGGTACTGTTTTGGTGAAATTAGGATCTAAAATCGAGAAAGTAGGGTAAGTATATGGGCTTCCCCAACCATGTTTTTCATTTGTTTCCCAATTTGTGATGACAGATCCTGCATTCATTTCAGATCCGGTTGCTGCCAGTGTTAAAACCGTACCAAATGGAAGTGCACCAGTAGGAGTTGCTTTCTTAGTTACAATATCCCAAATATCATCTTCAGATTTAGCACCTGCAGCGATTGCTTTCGTACAGTCAATTGTACTTCCGCCACCAACAGCAAGGATGAAATCTATTTTTTTATCTTTACAAATTCCGATTCCTTTACGTGCAGTAGTGACACGAGGATTTGGTTCGACACCACTCAATTCAAATACATTCTTATTTTCTTTCTTCAATATATCGATTACTTGGTCGTATAAGCCATTGCGTTTAATGCTTCCGCCACCGTAGACTAGCAGAATATTATCACCGTAATGTTGTAATTCTGTTTGTAAGTTCTCTAATTGCCCTTGACCGAAATATAATTTCGTCGGGTTGTGAAACATAAAGTTTTGCATTTGTTTGCCTCCTCCTAAATCAACATACACCATTAAATATTGCAATAATTTTAGTATGTGTAAAGTATTATGCTTCATGTTTCCAAATGTGAACAAATTCTGAAACCTTATAAGAAAACCATAATTTTGTTCACTATTTCACATGACAAAAATAAACGAAAGGCATATACTAGTAATATAAACATGCTCAATGTTGAACAATATAAAGAGGAGGAAGATAATATGAAAGTAGAAGAACGAGTAGATCAAACGAAGGTAGCTTGGCAAGGTTTTACTCCAGGCCGTTGGCAGGAAGAAATCGATGTGCGAGACTTCATTATCAAAAACTTCACTTTGTATGATGGGGATGAATTATTTTTAGCGGATGCAACAGAGAATACACTTAAATTGTGGGAACAAGTGATGGAATTGACGAAACAAGAGCAAGAGAACGGTGGTGTTTACAACTTAGATACTGAGATTGTTTCGACCATTACTTCACACGGGGCAGGTTATCTAGACAGAACGAAAGAAAAAATAGTAGGTGTACAGACAGATCAGCCTTTTAAACGTTCCTTACAGCCATTTGGAGGTATTCGTATGGCGGTAGCAGCCGCACAGTCTTATGGTTATCAAGTTGACGGAAATATTGTGAAAACATTCACAGATTACAGAAAGACACATAATCAAGGTGTTTTTGATGCATATACGAAAGAGATGTTGCTGGCTCGAAAAGCTGGCATTGTAACAGGGCTTCCAGATGCTTATGGACGCGGTAGAATTATCGGTGATTATCGTCGAGTTGCATTATATGGCGTGGATCGATTAATAGCAGAAAAGCAAGCGCAATTAGATATCATTGGTGGCAATGGTCAGATGTCGGAAGAGGTGATTAGAGACCGCGAGGAAATGACGGAACAAATTCGAGCGTTACAAGAGTTAAAGCAATTAGGAGAAATATATGGTTTCGATTTATCCCGTCCGGCGAACGATGCCCAAGAAGCAGTGCAGTGGTTATATTTAGCATATTTAGCTGCTATCAAGGAACAAAATGGAGCAGCGATGAGTTTAGGCAGAGTATCAACTTTCTTGGATGTTTATCTTGAAAGAGATTTAGCAGAAGGATATTTGACAGAGCAGCAAGCACAAGAGTTGATTGACCATTTTGTCATGAAACTTCGTCTTGTTAAATTTGCAAGAACACCGGAATACAATGAATTATTTAGTGGTGACCCAACTTGGGTGACAGAGTCGCTTGGTGGCATGGCATTAGATGGACGTCCGTTAGTTACAAAAAGTTCATTCCGCTTTTTACACACATTAACTAATTTGGGACCGGCACCTGAACCAAATTTGACCGTACTATGGTCCACACGTTTGCCTGAAGCGTTTAAAAAATATTGTGCCAAGATGTCAATTGACACAAGTTCTATTCAATATGAGAATGATGACCTCATGCGAGAACAATATGGTGATGATTATGGCATCGCGTGTTGCGTATCTGCTATGCGGATCGGCAAACAGATGCAATTTTTCGGTGCTAGAGCAAACCTTGCAAAAGCATTACTATATACGATAAATGGTGGGGTAGATGAAAAATTAAAAATCCAAGTAGGACCTGCCTATGCTCCCATTACTTCTGAATACTTAGAGTATGATGAGGTGGCAGAAAAATATGATCGAATGCTAGAATGGCTTGCTGGTCTTTACGTAAATGCATTAAATGTTATTCACTATATGCATGATAAATACAGTTATGAACGATTAGAGATGGCCTTGCATGATCGGGAAGTATTTCGAACTATGGCATGTGGAATTGCAGGATTATCTGTTGTTGCGGATTCGTTAAGTGCAATCAAGTATGCCAAAGTTAAAACGATTCGAGATGAGCATGGCTTGGTAGTTGATTACGAAATCGAAGGAGACTTTCCAAAGTACGGTAATAATGATGACAGGGTAGATCAGATTGCCAAAGATCTCGTTAAGAAATTCATGAATAAAATAGCGAAACATAAAACATACCGTGGAGCAACACCAACTCAATCGATTCTTACTATTACATCCAATGTTGTATATGGTAAGAAAACTGGCAATACACCAGACGGTAGAAAAGCGGGAGAACCATTCGCGCCTGGAGCAAATCCGTTACATGGTCGTGATACGAGAGGATCATTAGCATCTCTTAGTTCTGTAGCAAAATTACCATATGAATATGCATTAGATGGTATCTCCAATACTTTTTCGATAGTACCAAGAGCGCTGGGAAAAGAAGAACAAACAAGAATAAGTAATTTAGCAGGTATGTTAGATGGTTATGCAATAAAACGAGGACATCACTTAAATGTAAATGTCTTTGAGAGAGAAACACTGATGGATGCCATGGAACATCCTGAAAAATATCCGCAACTTACCATCCGTGTCTCAGGATATGCGGTCAATTTTACTAAATTAACACGGGAACAACAAATTGACGTGATTAATCGGACGTTCCATGAAAGTATGTAAGGTTAAATAAAAAGAGAGGTGAGTATGATGATTGGAAGAATTCATTCTGTTGAAACTTGTGGTACAGTCGATGGACCTGGTTTACGGTATGTAATATTTATGCAAGGCTGTTTATTAAGATGTCAATATTGCCACAATCCAGATACTTGGACGAGAGGTGATGGAAAGAATATAACGGTAGAAGAATTAGTTGCAGATATTCAATCATACTTGCCTTTCTTTCAATCCTCAGGGGGAGGAGTTACGGTTAGTGGTGGTGAACCTTTGTTGCAAGTGGACTTTTTGACAGCTCTTTTTACTGAATTAAAGAAACTCGGAGTTCATACAACCATTGATAGTTGTGGAGGGTGCTTCTCCACTTCTCCATACTTTCTTGAAAAGCTTGATAAGTTAATCCAAGTAACAGATTTAGTTCTATTAGATTTAAAACATATTGATTTGGTAAAACACCAAGCATTAACTGGTATGTCCAATCAGCATATTTTGCGATTCGCACAATACCTTGATCAAAGAAGGTTACCTGTTTGGATCAGACATGTATTAGTCCCGACGATAAGTGATGATGATGAAGCATTGAAAAGGTTGGCAGCATTTATCGGGACGTTGTCCAATGTCGATAAGATTGAAGTGTTACCTTATCATAAACTAGGTATATACAAATGGAAAGAGCTAGGGTTGGATTATCCACTTCAAGGAATAGAGCCACCATCACAAGAAAGAGTAGTGAATGCAGAAAAAATATTAAAGACAGCTTTACAAACAGAAAAATTTCTCCATTCCAGTTAAATAGAATGTTTAATAATTGAAGGAAAAGGAATAGTATTGGTAGAATAAATAATATAGAACAAGCAAGCGTTCTAATTTAATCTAAAGGAGTGGATAGAGTGAGTAACAAATTATTTACATCCAAAGCAACTGCACAAGGTGGCCGTGATGGTCATGTCAAATCAGATGACGGTTTAATTGACTTAAACCTAGTAAATCCAGCGGGTGATGGTGATGGAACAGGCTCTAATCCAGAACAATTATTTGCTGCAGGTTATGCTGCATGCTACGATGGTGCCTTGAACTTAATGGCATCCAAACAAAAGAAGGATATTGAATCTGCTATTACGGCAGAAGTTAGCTTAATAAAAGACGAAGCTGACGGTGGATTCAAAATTGGTGTAGTACTTAATGTAGAAATTAAAGGTGTATCACAAGAAGAAGCAGAAGAACTTGCTAAACAAGCACACGACTTCTGCCCATACTCTAAAGCTACAAGAGGAAATATTGACGTAGAATTAAATACAACAGCTGTATAATAAGAAAAGCGCAGAGCGCCCGCCTAGTTTCTGGGCGCTTTGAGTGGACAAATAACTAAATATTATACTTTCTTGTCGTAATATAGAAAGAGCACGGTGTTATTGATACACCGTGCTCCTTTTATTATGAACGATTTTTAAAGTAATCTGAAAAAGCCTGGAAGAACTCTATTCCTTGGTACAACCAAACACTCACTGCTGCAAAGGAAAATAGGCCAATCATAAAGAATCTGAACCACATGTTCATACCTCCTTCAATTTATTTTGGTGGAAGGGGCACAAATGTGATCAGATAGTTAGATTGATAAAATACCGCAAGTAGATAATGTCGAGTTACAAATGCTTGTTGAAGAGAGTAAAGGATTGTAAATAGTAGTAATGCTCCAATCATTACTTGCCCTTCATTTAAAATACCTTTGTCTGCTGTTGAATCATGATGATCTGCATCATAATAATAAGTAGCATGTAGTTCATCGTTTAATTCGATGTTGAATGTTAGATCAGCTTGATAATTGGATAATGAGATTAAGTGAGAAATGGTTAACATCATCATGACAAGAATGAGGGATTTTCTCATATACTCAACCATCTCCCTTTTTCTATTCATTTATTCAGTATATACCTGATCAACAGACCAGTAAAGTGACTTTCCTCATAATTTACAATTCTTTTAATATCGGACAAAAACGTTCGTAATGAAAAAATTCACAAATGAATTATAATACTTTCTTGTTTCTGCTGGCCCCTAAACCAAAAACAGTCATGATTAATGTAACAAATAGTATCGTCATAATAGAAGGCTGCCAATGGTTGGTAATGTCAAAAATAAGTCCAATGACTATCGGTCCAATCGATGCTAATAGGTAACCAAAAGATTGTGCCATTCCTGATAATTCAGCAGCTTGTCTTGCATTAGTAGTCCTTAGACCGAGCAAGGCTAAAGCCAAGCTTATGCTAGCTCCTAACATCATGCCAATTAGTGTAATCGCAATAGTAGTCCCTATGATACCAGGTTCAAAATATAGCATGCTATAACCGATAATGCCTGACATCCCAAAAACGGCAACGACAGGTTGTTGGTTTTTCAGCTTACCTGCAATAACAGGAGTAAAGAAAGTAGCAGGCAAACTGATGAATTGCATGTATGCTACATACCATCCAGCAACTGACCCTGAGAAATCATTGGAAATCAATATTTCAGCTAACCATGAAATCGTTACATAAAATAAGAAAGATTGTAATCCCATAAAAAGCGTGACTTGCCAGGCAACAGGTGAACGCAATAATTGAACAGTGCTCGGTTCGTATAGTTCCTTATCTTCTTTAATGGGCGCTTTGTTCATCGCGATAAGCCAGACAACTATACCGATAATCACGAGTAAACTCCAGCTAGCTAATGACCATTGCCATCCAAGTCCAGCAGTTGTTGTAAGTGGTACACTGAAACCTGAGGCTAATGCGGCGAAAATGGACATCGATGTTGTATAAACACCTGTCATTAAACCGATTTTCTCAGGGAAATTACTTTTAATGAGACTTGGTAAAATAACATTAATGATCGCAATACCGACACCGATTAATATGGTACCGACAAATAATAAGGTAATGGATGCTGTGGAGCGGATCCAAATACCAATCAATAATGTGATAAGTCCATATAGTAATGCTTTTTCATTAGTAGTCCGATTGGCAATCCTCGGTGCTATGGGTGACATAAAGCCAAAGGCGATGAGCGGCAAGCTGGTTAAAAAGCCTGCACTCCAATTGCTGATCGATAATTCTTCACGGATGATGCCAATGATAGGACCGACTGAAGTGATTGCGGGTCTTAAATTAAAGGCTAACAGAATAATGCCAATGATAAAAAGAATCGTATAATGCTTTTTTGTTAAGTGTGGACCTTTTTCCATTTTTTCACCTTATTTCTATGTTTTTATTAACAAATGTCATACAAAATATGCTAAAATAAGTAAGAAACTATTAGTAAAATTCGCATTATAATAGAATAACATACATAAAGTAAGACTTCCATTAGTGGGGGTCTTATGGATGGTTCGCACCGTGGATCAATCACAAGTGGAAGTTAACTATGATGAAAGAAGGTCTACAATGGAGAATAAGGTCGTTAAAGAATTACTATCATGGTTGAAGGCGTTGTTGGTTGCTGTTATTATTGTGCTTCTGTGTCGGCACTTTTTGATTACTCCTTCCGTTGTGAAAGGCGAATCGATGATGCCAAATTTAGAAAATGGCGACCGGATTATTTTGAGTAAGATCAGTAGTATTGATCGCTTTGATGAAATTGCCTTCAAAGCACCGGATTCAAATGATAATTATGTTAAGAGAATAATAGGTTTTCCCGGTGATACGATTGAAATGAAAGATGACAACTTATATATTAATGGGAAGCTCTATGAAGAGACGTATCTTGATGACTCGAAAGCAGCACTGACTGATGGCCAGAAGCTAACAAATGATTTTACTTTAAAAGAATTAACTGGTAAGGAACAAGTTCCTGAAGGGAAAATATTTGTTTTAGGTGATAATCGGAGAGTTAGTAAAGATAGTCGAGAATTTGGCTTTGTAGATGAAGATGCTGTTATTGGAGATGTTAAAATGCGTATATGGCCAATTGAATCATTTGGAATCATTAAATAGGTAAGGCTAAACTTGACAATTTACCGTATCCGTGTTTTATTGGTAATAACTTCATAATAGAAATTCCGCTAGGGGTGCTGCATGAGCAGCTGAGATAAGAATGTATTTCTTGATCCCTTTGAACCTGAACTGGTTAAGACCAGCGTAGGAAAGTGGAGTCGGATGGTGTGTGAACGACATACACCTCATTTTTGATATGGACTATTCAAAAGCCGCTCCGCTACCCGCGAGCGGCTTTTTATTATGAAAATATATATTTTCTGGAGGCAGGAGAAATGACATTTAGTCAAGAATTGCGTGTAGCGGCAGATGATATTTACCAAGGTATTTTTGAACACCCTTTTGTAGTTGGAATTGGAGAAGGAAATTTGCACAAAGAAGCGATCATTCATTATGTGAAAGCAGATTTTGAGTATCTCAATGCTTTTATGAACATCTATGGTATCGCCATCGCCAAAAGCAACACTAGAGAAGATATGACATATTTCTATGAAAAGATCGGTTTTATCCTGAATAGTGAAATTCATCCACATCATAATTTATGTCAGGTTGCAGGTGTTGGTTACGATGAGTTGCAAGGATACCCTTTACCACCGACAGCAAATCATTATGTAGCCCATATGAAAAGTGTCGCACAACAAGGAAGTATCGGGGAATTAATCGCAGCATTGTTACCTTGTCCCTGGACATATTTAGAGATCGGACATTACTTAAAAGAAAAGTATCAACCAACGGAAGAACATCCTTTTTATGAGTGGATTACATTTTACGCTAAGGAAGATACAGCATCAGTGACAACGGAACTGTGTGAGCGTTTAGATAAATGGGCAGAACAAGTTGGAGAAGAAGAGAAACAGAAAGCTAAATTAGCTTTTATTAAAAGCTGTCAGCTAGAGTATTTATTCTGGGAAATGGCTTATCAGGTGGAAGAATGGCCGTTTTCATTTGCTGGAAAGGGGAAGCAACATGCATAAAGTAGCGTCAGCACTCACAATAGCTGGAACAGATCCTTCAGGTGGTGCAGGAATTCAAGCGGATTTAAAAGTATTCCAAGAACAGGAAGTTTACGGAATGAGTGTGATTACTTCCCTCGTAGCGCAAAACACGCTAGGTGTTCAGGATGTACAGCATTTAAGCATTGATTTTATTGAAAAACAATTAGATGCCGTTTTAACGGATATTCCACCACAAGCAATGAAGACAGGAATGATCGCTACTGTTGATATGATGGAATTAATAGCTAAAAAATTAGCAAATACGGATATTCCTTACGTGATTGATCCAGTTATGGTGGCCAAAAGTGGTGATTCATTAATGGATGAGAAATCAAGACAGGTCATTCGCAATACGTTGATTCCGCATGCTACAGTGGTGACGCCAAATGTACCAGAAGCAGAAATTCTAGTAGGTTTCGATATTCACGATAATCAAGATGCAGAAAAAGCAGCGAAAGTAATTGTTAATGATCTTGGTGCGAAGGCTGCGGTTGTCAAAGGTGGTCATTTAGAAGGAGCAGCAGTAGACGTTCTATATGACGGTGAAGATTTCTACTATCTAAAAGCTGACCGTTTTGAAACGAAGCATACACATGGTACAGGTTGTACATTTTCGGCTGCGATAACTGCCGAATTGGCAAAAGGTAAGCAGATAAAAGACGCGGTAGTTATTGGTAAGGACTTTATTACTGATGCTATTCAATACCCTCTCGAATTAGGTAGTGGGCATGGTCCGACTAACCATTGGGGCTACAGGCTAAAAAGTTTACCTGGACAAAGGGAGGTATCTAAGTGAGCCATTTAATTGAAGAAGTGAGAAAGCAGCAACCATTGATTCATAATATCACCAATCAAGTCGTCATGAACTTTACAGCAAATGGATTATATGCTGTCGGTGCAGCCCCAGTGATGGCTAATGCTAAAGAAGAAGTAGAAGAAATGGCGCAAATGGCAAGTAGCCTCGTTTTAAATATTGGTACATTGACAACGGAACAAATTGATGCGATGATTTTGGCCGGTAAAGCTGCCAATCAAGCAGGGGTTCCCGTTGTATTAGACCCGGTTGGTGTAGGTGCGACTACTTTCCGTACAAACTCAGCTAAACGTATCTTGCAAGAAGTCAACGTAACATGTATTAGAGGTAATGCTGGAGAGATTGCCAACTTAGCGGGCGTAGAGACCGAAGTTCGTGGTGTCGATGGTTCAAGTGATATCGATATTCAACAGTTAGCCAACTTGGCTTTTAATACATTACAGGCACCCTTAGTGATTACAGGGGAAGAAGACGTGGTTATTAATCGGGATACGCAAATTAGTGTCTCTAACGGACATCCCCTCCTAACTAAAGTTACCGGTACAGGATGTCTGTTGTCAGCTGTTATTGCGGCCTTCTTAGCGGTGAGTGATAATGTTGTGGAAGCAGCAACAGATGCGCTTAGCTATTATGGAGTAGCTGCAGAAAATGCCGCAGATCAGCAGGGATTTCCGGGCAGTTTTCAAGTAGCGTTTCTGGATCAATTGTCTGCAGTGGATGGAGAAATAGTCAACAAGAAAAAACAAATAACTAGGAGTTCCTAAATGATGAAACGTGATTTATTGCAAGTATATTTTATTCTTGGAAGTAATAATACGGTACAAGATCCTTTATATGTATTGGAAGAAGCATTGAAAGGCGGTATCACCCTTTTCCAATTTCGTGAAAAAGGACATGGTGCGTTAACAGGGCAAGACAAAAAGCGATTAGCCATAGAGATGAAAAAGCTTTGTCATCAATACGATGTCCCTTTTTTAATAAATGATGATGTAGATTTAGCATTGGAAATAGAAGCTGATGGTGTTCATGTTGGTCAAGAGGATATGTCCATACAGGAAGTAAAAAAAATAGTGCCTTCAGATTGGCTCGTTGGTGTGTCATCAACAAATGTTCAGGAAGCAGTACAGGCAAAAAATGATGGAGCTGACTATATTGGCGTAGGTCCTATTTTTAGCACCAATACCAAAGCTGATGCTAAAAAACCAATCGGAGCAGAAGGATTACAAGAAATCAGGGATAACGTAGGAGATCTGCCGATTGTGGCAATTGGTGGTATTCAATTAGGACATGTGATCGAACTGATGCGGGCTGGAGCTAATGGTGTTTCGATCATTTCGGCAATTAGTCAATCTCCGAATCCCGAGAGTACTGCAGCAACTTTCTACAAACATACGAATTATTTTTCTAAAGAGCAATAATTCGATAATGTAGGGTTAGATTTGATACACTAATATTATCATACTAAAAGGAGGTAGTATTGTGCGTCTTGAAAATAAGAAAGTTATTGCTCTAGTGGACGAGGATTTTGAAGATCTGGAATTATGGTACCCTGTGTTACGTTTACGTGAAGAAGGTGCAACAGTAAATCTTGTAGGGAAAGAGGCTAACCAAAAATATATTGGTAAGTATGGTGTTCCAGCAGAGTCTGAATATGCCTTTTCTGATATTAATGTAGAAGATTATGACGGTATCCTTGTGCCAGGTGGATGGGCACCAGATAAATTAAGAAGATTTCCGGAAGTATTAGAGATGGTCCGTTATATGGATCAAGCGAAAAAACCAATTGGTCAAATTTGCCATGCAGGTTGGGTCTTGATTTCTGCGGGTATTTTACGCGGTAAGAAGGTAACAAGTACACCAGGCATCAAAGATGATATGACCAATGCAGGTGGATTATGGAGTGACGAACCGGTTGTAACAGATGGACACCTTATCTCTAGCCGCCGTCCACCAGATTTACCTCCATATGTGAAAGCATACGCTGACTATTTAGCTAATCAGTAATCAAACTTGATCTTACAGGGATTTCCTTGTAAGATTTTTTTGTAGTATCCACCTTTATACGATGTATTTATATGACAAAGGACAATTGTATTTCTTATTGTTGAATAAAGTATAAAAGTTGGGTGCTTGTCTAGCTCCGATCGCCCAGAAACTAGGCGACTTCGCGAATCGCCCTACGATAAGTCATCATCGGTTCGTAAACTCACCGTGATTCCTTTATCTCAGTTGATTCTGAAGCCGCTACGTTTCTAAACGGGCGCTCTGCGCTTTTCTTAAATATTGAATAGGAGATTTGATACATGGATATTGTATGGTGGATATTAATTATCGTTATGTTTGTGTTGGCATTTGTGGGGATTATTTTCCCGATTATACCATCCGTATTGGTAATTTGGATTGGTTTCTTGATATATCAATTTGCACTGACGGCTGAGAATATTGGTTGGATCTTTTGGGTAGCAATGGCTGTTTTGACATTACTGTTGATATTTTCCGATATCATTGCCAATAGCTATTTTGTGAAGAAATTCGGTGGCAGCAAAGCAGGTGAGCGGTTGGCTGCTCTTGGGGTGATTGTTGGCTCATTTATTATCCCGCCATTCGGTATTATTATTGTTCCGTTTATATTAGTTGTTATAACGGAAATGATTCAGAAAAAAACGACACAAGATGCCTTCAGAGCTGCGCTTGGCTCGTTGATTGGCTTTCTTAGTGGAACCTTTGCCAAAATTGTGATTCAGTTGATCATGATTATCTGGTTTTTCATCGTAAAGTAATACAAAGTAAAGGATCAGACATCGAGGTGTTACAAGTGAAGAGAGTATTAACAATAGCTGGAGCAGCTGCACAAGGAAGCGCTGGTATTCAAGCGGATTTAAAGACATTCCAGGAACGGGATGTATACGGAATGTCCGTCATTACCGCAACAGTTGCCAATAATTCCAGAACAAATCAAGGGATTTTTATTCGAGATATAGAAGAAATTGAAGCACAGTTTTACGCTGCAACAGAAATGGTTGGTGTAGATGCTATTAAAACAGGAATGCTTTTTTCCACTAAAATTATAGAAAAAGTAAGTAGCTTGCTTAAGGAGCTACCTGTTCCAAATAAAGTAGTAGATCCAGTGATGATTGGTAAGATGGGATCACAACTGTTAGCAGATGATGCGATTGAAGTATTAAAGAAACAATTAATTCCGCAAGCGACAGTGATCACTCCTAACCGGTTAGAAGCAGAAAAGTTATTAGGTCGAGAAATTCCATCTGAGCTTTATGTATTAAAAGAAGCAGCGAAGGAATTATATGAACTCAAACCTCAAGCTGTTTTATTGAAGGGTGGAAATATAGACGGACAGGCAGTTGATATTTATTATGATGGTCACACAGTTGAGGTATTTCGCATGCCATTGATTGATACGATACATACCAGTGGAGCAGGTTGTACATATGCTGCTTGTTTAACTGCCGAGTTAGCCAAAAATGTACCGATGAAGGAAGCTATTCAAACGAGTAAACAATTTGTACACGCTGCTATTGAACATGCTTTATCGTTTGGGACTGGTATCGGGTCAGTTAGACACGGTGCAGCACGACAGAAATGAGTGCCGTTGTATAGTGAAAATCTAAAAAAAGGCAGTTGCTTGACTGCAACTGCTAAGAAAAAGATAGAACAAATAAGATATGATAACAACTTGTCAAAAGAAGTAGTTTATGCGAACTGCTTCTTTTTGCATTGCATGTAATATTATATGACATCAGTTGTTATATGCAATATCATAATAGAAAGTTACCAAAAAATCAAGTGAATAATGAAACGAAATACTTTGTTGATACGTATAGAATATGGAAATAATGAGGAGGTGCGAAATGACTACATCAATGGAATTACAAGATGTACATAAATCGATAGGTAATAAACAAATAATTAAAGGGTTGAATTTTTCGATTAATCGCGGTGAAGTATTTGGCTTTTTAGGTCCCAATGGTGCTGGTAAAACAACAACTATTCGCATGATGGTAGGTTTAATGAAAATTACATCAGGGGATATCAAAATCAATGGATTAAGTATAAAAGATAACTTCAAAGGAGCAATCCAGCATGTAGGTGCCATCGTCGAAAACCCGGAAATGTACCCATTTATGTCGGGATGGAAAAACCTTAAACACTACTCCCGTATGATACCTAGCATTACTGATGAAAGAATAAAAGAAGTGATTAGTTTAGTAGGTTTAGAAAAAGCCATTCATGAGAAGGTAGGTAAATATTCATTAGGTATGAGGCAAAGGATGGGGATTGCCCAAGCATTACTGCATAAACCATCTATTTTAATATTAGATGAACCAACTAATGGTTTAGATCCAGCTGGTATGCGTGAAATAAGGACCTACATAAGAAATCTAGCCGAACAAGAACAAGTATCGGTTATTGTATCCAGTCACTTATTATCTGAAATAGAATTAATGTGCGATCGGATTGGTATTATTAAGAATGGTGAGCTAATCACGGTAGAAGAAGTACAAGATACAAATACTGAGAATGACCATGTTACGGTAAAGTTAGACGTGGATGATAACGAAAGAGTAAAATCTATTCTCCAAAATCAACTTGAACTGGAAAGTAAAATCGTTCAAGATCGTGTAATGGCAGATGTTTCTAAAAGTGCCATACCACAATTAGTGAGAACATTAGTGGAAGAAGATATAGCAATCTATGAAGTAGCAGTCGAACGTAGTAGATTGGAAGATAAATTTTTCGAGTTGATAGGAGAGAATACGATTGCTTAACTTTATATCTTTATTAAAAAATGAACAAATGAAACTTTATTCACGTTTTGCTACTTGGTCGATGTATATTATTCTAGCTGTTATACTATTTGCTGGTGCCCTTATAGTATTTGTTTTTGATAGTATAGATGAACAAACCTATAATGATAATTGGAAAGAACAGCTTACTCAAGAAAATGAAGAATTCCTGGAAGTAAATGAAGAAGTTGAATTTTTTAGATTTGATTCTGAAATAGCTATAAATGAATATCATATAGAGAATGATGTCAAGCCTCTGCCATATGATGCGTGGCAATTTACACTTGAGAACGCTGGGTTGTCCATGATCATTAGTTTGTTTACAATTATTGTGGCAGCAGGCATTATTTCAAATGAGTATCGATGGGGAACGATCAAATTATTATTAATTCGTCCGATTTCCAGAACTAAAATTTTATTTTCGAAGTTTGTATCAGTTTTATTATTTTCTATAACTATGCTTGTTTTTCTATTTATTATTAGTTTAGTTATAGGTGCAATTTTCTTTGGTATCAATGGCTGGAATCCTAATTTAGTTCAAATGGGTACAGATGGAGTGGAAGAAGTCTCTATTTTTGCAGAAATATTTACACAATACGGCTTAAATATGGTAAATTTAGTGATGATGGCAACATTTGCTTTTATGATTTCAACATTATTTAGAAGTAGTGCGATGGCGATAGGTTTAGCAATATTCTTAATGTTTACAGGAAACTCCATTATTGGTTTTGTTGCCAAGTATGACTGGGCAAAATATATCTTATTTGCTAATACCAATTTGAACCAATATATTGGAAGTGGAAGTCCTGTTATTGACGGAATGACACTAGGGTTTTCGATCGCAGTCCTAGCTGTATACTTTGTGTTGTTTTTACTAGTTTCATGGCTATCATTTACAAAGCGTGATATTGCAGGAAATTAAGAGATAAGGGGAGAGTAGAAGAAATGAAAAGAACAGTAGAGGTAGTATTATCGATTATTGGAGCATTTGTTTATGGACTGGGGGCATTATTTGGCGGATTGTTCCGGATGTTAGATGGGGAAAATGAATTGATGCAGGAGATGTTGCAAGAAGATCCGACAGTTACTCAAAACCAAATCGATGAAATCATGCCATTATTGGATACAATTGGCTCATTAGGTACTATAATGATTGTAGGAGCGATTATTTCTATTGTAGCAGGTATTGTGGCGATGTTCTTATTTAAAGGAAACAGTAAGCCAAAAGCTGCAAGTATCATTTTACTTGTTGTCGGTGGTGTAACAACAATTATTACATTTGGTGGTGCTATCTTCGCCGGAATTTTCTATATCATAGCTGGTATTATGGGACTTGTCCGTAAACCGAAACAAGAAATAAATATGGAGCAGTATTAAAGATATTAAAAAGCTTAAATCCCTTTTAATCAAAAATGAAGGGACTTAAGCTTTTTTTATACTGTCTAGAAAATTATAAATTTCCTCATATGATAAAATGAGCCGGGAGCAGTGTTCGCGAATTGCCATATCATAGACTAACTTCGGTCGATTTATTATCTGGAAAACCCCTCAATTTATTTTATAGATTTCCCGGTTAATTCCATTTCACCGGGAAATCTTATCGTTTCATTTAGCAGTTTTCCTGGTTAACTACTTTTCATGCTTCATGTATTATGGTTGTCATATAAACTAATCCCTGTTTTTGGTTGTGTTTCTAATAATAAAATAGACGGTGACTCCGATAATTAAGAAGAGAATAATAATCGGAGCATTACCGACTAGAAATACAAACAGTCCAGATGCGATTGACAGAATTACCTTGATACTTTTCAAAAATTGGTCCTTTGTTTTCTCCCATGTACTTAATGACTCATCTTGAACAGAAGGCATATCAACTCTTCGTTCGGTCAATTCTATATCAATGGTTGCATAGTCAGACTGATTTTCTAAGTAATTGATTTTCCCTGTTAATTGTTCAATGTCTTCTTGTACATCTGCTAAATCATCGGAGATCTTTAATAAATCCTCCGTTTTTTCAGCTTCTTCCATAAAAGCAAGTAATCGTTCTTCAACTACTTTTTTTGATTTTAGTCTGGATGCTAAGTCAACATATTGTTCGGTGACATCTTCTCCGCTAACTGATTTATTCAAAATCTTCAAATCTCCATTTTCCACGATTGCGATAAAATCCTGAAAATGATCGTCTGGTATGCGGACGGTCATTCTGCCGAAGCGTTCAGCTTCCTCTCCGTGATTGGAATAATTGGAATTGACAACATATCCATCATAATTAGCTGTTTCTGTCTCTAAAAAATCAATCGTTTCATCAAATGTTTCTGTTTCTAAATGTAACTGAGCATTATGGATAATTTTTCTATCCTCTAGATTTTCCAAGCTATCCTCATTATCTTCACTTGCCGATTTTTCCTCTGCTTGTTCCATTTCTACTTTATTTTCCATTGGACTATCATTTGTACTCATACCAGACTGGCTCGATTCTTCACTAGTCACTATATCACTGTCTGCCGATTCATAGCTGCTATCTTCAGCATCGTTGGAGCAAGCAGAGAGAAACACAATCATCAACACCAATATAGATACTAACTTTTTCACATTGACCACTCCTTTTGTTGGATTAGACGTAGCAAATTCAGATAGGTTACAAGGAATCAGTTAATTCATATTTATTCATTTTTATGTATGTCTTTGTTTGGTGTGGTTCACTTTATTTAAAAGAAAATGAGAAACGATATGTGCTTTCTATTTAATCGCCTGTAAAGCACCAATTTTTTCCCAGATTCGCGTAATTCAAAAAAGCTAAAATGAAGCATCCCCTTGATATGTATAGCTAACCTCATCAGCAGGTGACAAAAACCCCTCTGAGGGTAGCCTCACTTTTTCTAATAAAAAAATAAAAAAATTTCAAGATAACTATTGAATTAATATACTAAATGATGCATAATAATACATAATTAATCATTCGAACATTTTGACAAACACTTAAGGAGAGATTATTTCATGAACAAAGAAAAAGTAGTTTTAGCATATTCCGGAGGACTTGATACATCAGTTGCGATTAAATGGTTACAGGATAAATATAATTATGATGTAATTGCGGTTGGTTTAGATGTAGGCGAAGGAAAAGATTTAGAATTTGTAAAGAATAAAGCGATTGACGTAGGAGCAATTAAATCATATTCCGTTGATGCGAAGCAGCTTTTTGCAGAGGATTTTGTGTTACCAGCATTACAAGCAAATGTCATGTATGAAGATAAATATCCATTAGTATCAGCACTTTCTCGTCCATTAATTGCAAAAGTATTAGTGGATATCGCAGAAAAAGAAGGTGCGGTGGCCGTAGCGCACGGTTGTACTGGTAAAGGTAATGATCAGGTTCGTTTCGATGTTGCTTTTACATCTCTCAATCCAGAGTTAAAGATTGAGGCGCCAGTACGTGAATGGGGCATGACAAGAGATGAAGAAATTGCATATGCGAAAGAACATGGGATTCCGATTCCAATTGATTTGGATAGTCCATATAGCGTAGACCAAAATTTATGGGGGCGTGCAAATGAGTGTGGTATTTTAGAAGATCCATGGGCTGAAGCTCCTGAAGATGCATTTGAATTAACAGAAAACCCAGTTAATGCTCCAGATGAGCCAGAAATGATCGAAATCGAATTTAAACAAGGGAAGCCAGTAGCATTAAATGGTAAGGAATATCCTTTACATGAATTGATTTTAGAATTGAATCAAATTGCTGGTAAACATGGTGTTGGAAGAATTGATCACGTGGAAAATCGTCTTGTTGGGATTAAATCACGTGAGATTTATGAAGCACCAGCAGCTATAACATTAATTCAAGCACATAGAGAAATTGAAACCATTACACTTCCAAGAGAAGTAACTAAATTTAAACCAGTGGTAGAACAACAATTAGAACAAGCGATTTACGATGGTCTATGGTTTACGCAATTAACAGATGCTTTGAAAGCATTTATTAGTGAAACACAAAAATATGTGAATGGTGTAGCAAGAGTGAAGTTATACAAAGGTCAAGCATTTGTAGTAGGTAGAAAATCAGATAACTCATTATATGACTTAAACCTTGCAACATATAGTAAAGGTGATGAATTTGACCATGAGGCAGCACTAGGCTTTATCAAACTTTGGGGCTTACCGACAAAAGTGCACTCTACAGTAAATGATGTTCATGCTGACAAAGCGAAAATTATGGAAAAAACGAAAATTGATATGAAGGAATCAGTGAAGTTATGAAATTATGGGGCGGACGATTTACAAAACCAACAAATGAATTAGTCGATGAGTATACAGCGTCGATCAGCTTTGATAAAAAATTAGCACAATACGATATTCAAGGAAGTCTGGCTCACGTAGAAATGCTTGCGAAATGTGAGATTATTCCGTCAGAAGATGCTGAAACAATTAAAAAAGGTCTGAGGGTTGTAGCGGACAAAATTAAAGCTGGAGAAGCAGAGTTAACAGAAGCAAACGAAGATATTCATATGAATGTCGAGAAACTGCTTATTGATGAAATCGGTGCTGTTGGTGGTAAATTACACACTGGACGAAGTAGAAATGATCAGGTAGCACTGGATATGCGTTTGTATTTACGAGATTCACTTGTAACATTAGTTGAATTACTGAAGAATTTGCAAGAGGCACTTGTAAAACAAGCCAAAGCAAATTTGGATACTATCTTGCCAGGATATACGCATTTGCAACGAGCGCAGCCAGTGTTGTTCGCCCATCATATGATGGCATATGTATCGATGTTTGAACGTGATGTGGAAAGGTTATCTGACAGCTTCAAAAGGGTGAATCGTTCACCACTTGGTGCAGGAGCATTAGCCGGAACAACATTTCCGATCGATCGTCATTACGTGGCAGAGAAGTTAAACTTTGACGGTGTAGTGGAGAACAGCTTAGACGCTGTCAGTGATCGTGACTTTGTCGTTGAATTTTTATCCAATGCTTCGTTAGCGATTATGCACTTATCCCGTTTGAGTGAAGAATTAGTACAATGGTCAAGTGCTGAGTTCAATTTCATTGAATTAGATGATGCTTTTTGTACCGGAAGTAGTATGATGCCTCAGAAGAAAAATCCAGATGTCGCAGAATTAGTAAGAGGAAAAACAGGTCGTGTCTATGGAAACTTAATGGGAATGCTTACTACTTTGAAGGGTTTACCAATTGCATATAATAAGGATATGCAAGAGGATAAGGAAGGCATGTTTGATACGATGGAAACCTTAAAAGGAGCGCTTGCTCTTTTTGCACCAATGATCGAGACAATGGAAGTGAAAAAGGAAAATATGTATGCGGCTGTTGCAGAAGATTTTTCTAATGCAACGGATTTAGCGGATTACTTGGTGAATAAAGATTTACCATTCCGCGAAGCCCATGCGGTGGTCGGGCAAGTTGTATTGCATTGCATTCAGGAAAATAAATATTTGCTTGATTTAAGCATAGCAGATTTCCAAAGTTTCTCTGAGCTAATCAATAAAGATATTTACGACGTACTGTCACCGAAGTCAGTTGTCAATGCACGTGATGTTGTCGGCGGAACAGCGAAAAACCGTGTTAAGGACCAGATTGAACAGGCAGAAAATCGCCTCACAGAAACGGAAGCATGGATCGAGATCTATGAAGAGAAGGTAAATGTTCTTAAAAAATAAAACAAGAAACGTAGCTGATCCTTTTCAGTTGCGTTTTTTCTTATATCGAAAGAAATCAACGCTCCGACTAATTACTTTACGTGGGCAACCACCTTAACTAACTTTGCAAAAGAAGGACACTTTACAAAGTGAATTTTCGACTCGTGCTATTCCCCCCAGGAGTTTACGTAATTAGTCTCCGCTATGAGAAGGTGCAACAATTCTTGTCAGAAGTAATAGGTTGACTTTTTTTACAATGGACAAAGTGAAATTCGCTATTCGTGAGTATAAAAGCAGTTGTGTTACTTCAAGCTAGAGTTGTAGAGCAGAACTTAGCGAAGGCCGCCCACTTTCACTCCTGTGGAAACTGTTTGGCCTGAAGATCCACTTTTTCGAGCGGTTTTGGCTCGAAAAAGTTAGCTGAAGGGCAAACCCCAGGGAAAGGAAAGTGGGCAGCCGGAGTGGTGGTAAGGCTGTTCAAATATTCAAAATGGATGCTAGAGAAATGGTAAACCTTTAGCTTTTTAGTCATAAGGGCTGAGCGAATTTTGTTCATTTTTTCTCAACAAAGATAAAATGATCTTCAAAAATTTCAAAAAAATAATGCATAAATATAAATGATATAGTATAATTATAAACAAATAAAGATGAGAAACTAATGTGAATGAAGATCATATATTGCTAGATATTGGAGGAGGAGCACAATGTCAGAAACTATAGGTTATCTTGTTTTAAATACGGGGGATGTATTAGAAGGTAAGTGGCTTGGAACACATAAGGAAGCAGAAGGGGAACTTGTATTTAATACAGCGATGACTGGTTATCAGGAAGTGATGACAGACCCATCATATGCAGGGCAAATCGTTACCATGACCTATCCGCTAATCGGAAACTACGGCTGGAACGAAATCGATTATGAAAGTGTTAAACCATCTTTGAAAGGTTTTATCATCTCGACACCTAGTCATAATCCAGAACACTATGAATCTAAAAATACACTAATGGAAATGTTGGAGGAGCACGCTATTCCAGCACTTTCTCATATTGATACAAGAGCACTGACACGTATTATCCGTGAACATGGAGAAGTGTATGGCAAGATAACCCAGAATCCTAACGAAAAGCCTGTTGATACTACCGTTAATTCAAATATTGTTTCAACGGTATCAGTTAAGGAAAAAAAGAGTTACAGCACAGAAACTTCGATTAATCATCCAGCACCACATGTGGTCGTAATGGATTTTGGCTATAAGCATTCCATCGCTAAATCATTATTAGAATTAGGGTGTGACGTTACTGTTGTGCCTTATGATACTACTTTTATCGAGGTTCAATCATTGGATCCAGATGGTGTATTATTATCCAATGGCCCTGGTGACCCACAAGCATTGGCACATTTATCGGAAAACATTAAACAAATATCGGAAAACTTTCCGACAATGGGGATTTGTCTTGGGCACCAGCTAATTGCACTGGCACATGGCGCAACAACTAAACGTTTACCATATGGACACAGAGGCAGTAACCACCCAGTGAAAGACTTACAAACTGGTAAAGTAATGATTACATCGCAAAATCATGGCTATGTAGTTGACTATGACTCTGTAAATATGAAGAATTGGTACGTTTCACACGTGAATGTTAATGATAAGTCAGTTGAAGGTTTAAAACATAAAACGAAGCCTTTAATGACCGTACAATTTCACCCTGAGGCGCACCCTGGTCCGATCGACACTCATCATTTATTTGTAGATTTTATTCAGCAGTTTATTACTAAGGGAGAGAAACAGCATGCCTAAGAAAGACGACATAAAGAAAGTACTCGTAATCGGCTCCGGTCCAATCGTGATTGGGCAGGCGGCCGAATTTGATTACGCCGGTACCCAAGCATGTCTTGCTTTACAAGAAGATGGCGTAGAAGTAATTTTGGTTAATAACAATCCTGCTACTATCATGACGGACGAAAATATAGCAGATAAAGTATATTTGGAACCATTAACCTGTGAGTCGATCACAAAAATTATTGAAAAAGAAAGACCTGATGGTATTTTGCCTACTTTAGGTGGCCAGACAGGTCTTAACATGGCTGTTTTATTAGATGAAGCGGGTGTGTTGGAAAAATATAATGTTACGTTATTAGGTACACCGCTCGAAACGATTCAAAAAGGGGAAGACCGTGAGATCTTTAAATCGATGATGAAAGATATTGATGAACCAATTGCCGAAAGTCTTTCCACTTCTTCTATTGACGAAGCTGTTCGTTTTGCTGATAAAGTTGGCTATCCGATGATTGTACGTCCTGCATACACATTAGGTGGCGCTGGTGGAGGTATTGCCAATAATGAAGCGGAATTACGTACTATTGTAAAAAACGGGCTTCATTATAGTCCGATCAGTCAAGTTCTGATTGAACAAAGTGTGAAAGGCTGGAAGGAAATTGAATATGAGGTAATGCGTGATTCCAATGATACTTGCATCATCGTATGTAACATGGAAAACTTTGATCCAGTCGGAGTCCATACCGGAGACAGTATTGTTGTCGCACCATCTCAAACGTTAACAGATCGTCAATATCAAATGCTTCGTACTTCATCAGTAAGGGTTATCCGCGAGTTAGGTGTTATTGGTGGATGTAATATCCAATTTGCCCTGAACCCGGAGAATGATGACTATATCATTATTGAAGTAAACCCGCGAGTAAGTCGTTCCAGCGCGTTAGCGTCGAAAGCAACTGGCTATCCGATTGCACGAATCGCGGCAAAAGTAGCGCTAGGTTACTACTTGGATGAGGTGATTAACCCGATTACTGGAGATACGTATGCAAGCTTTGAGCCAGCGATTGATTACATTGCAGCCAAAATCCCACGCTGGCCATTCGATAAATTTACTGGAGCCGACCGTCTCTTAGGTACGCAAATGAAGGCAACAGGTGAAGTGATGGCGTTGGCACGTAACTTTCCAATGGCAATCAATAAGGCGATTCGCTCACTAGAAATTGGACTCGATTCTTTACATTTACCTGGTGTGGAAAAGTTATCTGAAAAGGAACTACATACCGCACTAGATAAAGCGACAGATGAGCGGTTATTTGTGGTTGCAGAAGGTTTGCGCAGGGGAATGACAGTGGAAGAGATCCACGACATTACAGCGATTAACAATTACTTTTTGTATGAGTTAGAAGCAATGATTGCAAAGGAAAAAGAAATAGCAGCGAAAGACTGGGAGTCGATAACGAAACAAGATTTAAAAGATGCGAAAGCTTTTGGTATTTCTGACCTTACGTTAGCTAAGCTGCTACATGTCGACGTAACAAAGATTCAACAGAAAATAAGAGCAGAAAAACTGGCACCTTCCTATAAAATGGTTGATACCTGTGCTGCTGAATTTTCAGCAGAAACACCGTATTTCTACAGTTCCTGGAATGAGTGGGATGAGGTAGAATCGTTGGATGGAGATAAACGGATGGTTGTGCTAGGCTCTGGTCCCATTCGCATTGGTCAAGGGGTGGAATTCGACTATTGTTCTGTTCATGCTGCTAAGTCTCTGCAAGGCCAAGGTATTGATGCGGTTGTTATTAATAACAACCCTGAAACCGTAAGTACCGACTTTAATACGGCAGATCACCTTTATTTTGAGCCATTAACTGTTGAAGATGTGTTGCATGTCATTGAAAAGGAAAATGCTCAAGGTGTCTTGGTTCAATTTGGAGGTCAAACCGCGATTAATCTAGCGGACGGTTTACAAAAAGCAGGTGTTAAGATTGCTGGTACCGCACTGGAAGCTATTGAAGCTGTAGAAGATCGTGACTTATTTTATCAACTTTTACAACGATTAAATATTCCACATATTCCTGGGTGTACTGTAATGGCAGTAGAGGATGCCAAAGCAGTCGCAAAAGAAATCGGCTATCCAATTTTAATGCGTCCATCCTATGTTATTGGTGGTCAAGGCATGGTGATTTTGCATAATGAAAATCAACTTGTAGAATATTTAGCTGATTTACAGGCGAATGCACATGATAATCGAATTTTTCCATTATTAATTGATCGTTACATTGAAGGATACGAAGTAGAAATTGATGCAATTTGTGATGGATCAGATGTATTAATTCCGGGTATTTTTGAACATGTGGAAAAAGCAGGGGTGCACTCTGGTGATAGTGTGGCTGTTTTCCCGGCACCGACTTTGACCGAAGCACATAAACAAACGATTGAATTATACGCACAAAAAATTTCTCAGGAACTAAATGTCAAAGGGATTATGAATATCCAGTTTGTTTTAAGTGAAGACCGAAAAACGATTTATGTATTGGAAGTGAATCCACGTGCTTCGCGGACCGTGCCAATTGCAAGTAAGGTTACGGGGGTTCCAATGGTGGATTTGGCGACACGTGTACAAATGGGAGAACCATTGAGCGATCAAGAATGGAAGCTTGGCCTCCATCAAGAAGTACCTTATTATGCAGTGAAAATGCCGATATTCTCTAATAACAAGTTACCAGGATTGGACCCGATACTAGGGCCTGAAATGAAATCAACCGGTGAAGCGATCGGACTTGGTTCAACGGTGGAGCAGGCAATGGCAAAAGCGTTTGGCTGGAAAGAAGATTGTCTTAAAGCATTATATAAACAAGATACCATTTACTTATCCCTTACTAAAATAGATGAAAAACTTCAGAAACAATTGAATGCTATAAAAGCAGCTATTGAAGCTGATGAGGACACCGCAGCACTATTAACAGAACACGGTATCCAAGTTAATACGATAACAAAACTTGAAGAAGCAGAACAAAAATGTATAGACGAGAAGTATGCTTTTATTGCCGATACACATCGGACTGGTGAAAAAGATCAGCATGTTTCATTACGCGAGGCAGCATTACGTTCCGATACATTACATTTTACTGCGAATGACACGTTAAGTGCTTATATCGAAGCAACTAGGACAGAACTTGAATCACCGAAATCTATCCAGAATCACCGTAGCAATAAACCCGACTTAAACAAAAAGGAGCGTGCGATGCCGTGAGTATGAAAGAACAATTAAAGGGGAAAGATCTACTAACACTTGCAGATTACTCCAAAGCCGAAATAGCATATATATTAGAGTTGGCAGTACAAATTAAACAAAAACAGAAAAACGGTGAGTTGTATCAACCGTTAAAAGGAAAAACACTAGGGATGATTTTTGAGAAATCATCCACTCGTACCCGTGTATCATTTGAAACAGGGATTTATCAGCTAGGTGGAATGGGTTTATTTTTAAGCTCTAATGATATCCAATTAGGTAGAGGCGAGCCGATATCCGATACGGCTAAAGTATTGTCCGGCTATTTAGACGGGATAATGATTCGAACCTTTTCGCAACAAGACGTTGTAGATTTAGCAAAGAATGCCTCCATTCCCGTGATAAATGGCTTAACGGATGATTATCATCCTTGCCAAGTATTAGCAGATCTACAGACTATTAAAGAGGAAAAGGGGAAACTGGAAGGTTTAAAGCTTGCTTACATTGGTGATGGCAACAATATGGCTCATTCATTAATGATCGGTTGTGCAAAAATGGGCTTGGACGTTGCTATTGCGGCACCGAAGGGCTATCAGCCTCATAATGAGATAGTGGAGCAAGCACAGTCTTTTGCAGATGGTAGTGAAGTACTGGTAACTGAAGATGTTGTAGAAGCTGTGAAGGATGCGGATGTAATATATTCCGATGTATGGGCAAGCATGGGGCAAGAAGCAGAACAAAAAGAACGTGAGAAAGCTTTTACCCATTATCAAGTGAATAAAGAATTATTCTCCCATGCCAAGCAAGATGCCATTTTTATGCATTGTTTACCTGCTCACAGAGAAGAAGAAGTAACTGCAGAAATTATTGATGGACCACACTCAGTTGTTTTTCAAGAAGCGGAAAACAGATTACATGCACAAAAAGCATTAATGGTTGCATTGATGGGCTAGATCTCTTTTTTAGAGATCTAGTTTTTTCATGTTTGCAGTTCATATTTTGTTATTGCTATAATAAAGATTAATTGTGTGGCATTACACAATAGAAAATTAAAGGATTGATCGCACATGAGTATCTTAAAAGAGTTACGAAATATTATAAATCCAGAACTTATATTGATAGATGAAGAATTAAAGAATCATACCTATACGAAGTTAGGTGGAAAAGCTGACTTTTTTGTAACACCTTCCACCGTTGAAGAAGTTCAAGAAATCATCCGCTATGCTAATAAAACAGAGGTCCCTTTTACATTGTTGGGCAATGGTTCCAATGTAATCGTAAGAGATGGTGGAATACGTGGAATTGTCTTAAGTTTAAAAAAATTTACAGGTATTAAAAGAGAAGGGAATAAAGTGATTGCAGAGAGTGGAGCCCGTATAATCGATGCATCACGATTTGCTTTGAAAGAACATTTAACCGGATTAGAGTTTGCCTGCGGAATTCCTGGAACAGTAGGCGGTGCATTATATATGAATGCCGGTGCCTATGGTGGAGAGGTGAAGGATTGCTTGGAAAGTGCCCTTGTTGTCGATTCTACCGGAGACGTACATCGCTTATCGGCTGACGCTTTTGACTTAGCATACCGTACGAGTAATATTGCTGAAAAAGGCTATATTGTATTAGAAGCAACCTTTAGCTTAGAAATCGGAGATTACCATGAAGTCAAAGCAGTGATGGACGATTTAACCTATAAACGAGAATCCAAGCAACCGTTAGAATACCCATCTTGCGGCAGTGTATTCAAGCGACCTCCAGGGTATTTTGCTGGAAAGCTGATTCAAGACAGTGAATTACAAGGAAAAGGTGTCGGCGGAGCAGAAGTATCCACTAAACATGCAGGATTCATTGTAAACAAAAACAATGCGACAGCTACTGACTATATCTCTGTAATCGAAATGGTCCAACGCGAAGTAAAAGAAAAATTCGGTGTGGATCTAGAGCGGGAAGTTAGGATATTGGGGGAAGACTGAAGCTTTAGTTTAAATACGTACATCGGCTTAAGTAAATATTTTCGATTGGGATGTTATAAAGGACAAAAAAATCAAAAAGCGGTAAAAAGTGTCCATTATAAGCGTTATGAAAGACAAAAAAATCAAAAAGCGGTAAAAGGTGTCGATCATAAGCGTTATGAAGGACAAAAAATCAAAAAGCGGGAAAAGGTGTCCATCATAAGTGTTATGAAGGACAAAAAATCAAAAAGCGGGAAAAGGTGTCCATCATAAGTGTTATGAAGGACAAAAAATCAAAAAGCGGGAAAAGGTGTCCATCATAAGTGTTATGAAGGACAAAAAATCAAAAAGCGGGAAAAGGTGTCCATCATAAGTGTTATGAAGGACAAAAAATCAAAAAGCGGTAAAAAGTGTCCATCACAAACGTTATGAAGGACAAAAAAATCAAAAAGCGGTAAAAGGTGTCCATCATAAGCGTTATGAAGGACAAAAAAATCAAAAAGCGGTGAAAGGTGTCCATCATAAGCGTTATGAAGGACAAAAAAATTAAAAAGCAGTAAAAAGTGTCCATCATAAGTATTATGAGGGACAAAATACCAACAAACAATTAAGCTGCCCCTGAGTAACTTAAATTCTGGGGCAGCTTTACTTAGAGTTATTTATAATAAGTCCACTGGCGAACCCCGACCTTTTGAAAATTCCTATCTAAAAAACGTTGGATACTCTTTTTAGAATATCCTTTACCACACCAATCGTAAATAAGGTTTGTAGTTAATTTCTTATCTGGAAAAAGCAAGAGAAGTTCTTTAACGGTTCGCATGAGAGCATGTTGAATGGATTCCATCTGTTGACAGTTAGTACAGATACAATTTCGTCCTTCGATATAAACAGATAATTTGTAACATTTACTGCAGCGAAATCCTTTTTTAAATTGATGATATCTATATTTTGGGATTTTGGGATATTGATATTTTCCGATGTCTCGTGCTATTAATTGTTTCGCTAATAATTGCTGTGAAGCTGTTGCCGGGGGTTTTGTAGCTAAATCTCTCATTAATTGTGGTAACTGTGTTGGTAAAATAAGCTGTTTATTCATTGGAGCTTGATAGAGGGTGAACTCAGGGTTAACAAAAACATCATAACATTCAATTTGAATATCAGCATGGAGTTCTTGCAAAACTTGTCGCATTAATGTTTCACTTCTTTTTAGTTGTAACAGAGGATTGTTGACCTCCTTATTTGGTAACTTGTACCAGCGTTTATCGATATGTATGTAATTACCAGGGAGATTCTTCACATCAAAAAAATAAAGTGTATCAGCCGTTAAGAGAATCGAATCAATTTGAAAACTAGTAGTTCCAACTTCAAGTCGAATATCACTTATGATTAAATAATCATCATTAAATGAATCTCTTAACAATTGCTCAAAAGTTTTTTCACCTTCATAACCTAGTTTTAGATTATGAAAATAGCTTATTTCTTTTTGGGTAAAAGTAAATCGAGAGTCTAATGCTTCGAAGACTTGCAGTTCATACGGTTTTTTTAGGGGCTTTAAGATCATCACAGCACTCCTTGCTCAAACTATAAAGAATATGGTGGTTCATCGATTAGATTTGTTAATACAATATAAATAATAAGACCTGCAGGAATAAAAAGAATAAAAGGTAGGCGAACGATGAAGGGAGAAATCCCGAAGTATTCAGCAATTCCGCCACATACACCGTGAAGGGATCTGTCAGTTGCAGATTTTTGTATTCTTATAGACATGAAATAAACGATCCTCCTTTTTAAAGTTGTCACCTCCATATTAACACATTTTTCCACAAGCTAACAAAACAGATACTTTGCATTCGAAAGAAAAATTATATATACTATTTACATAATAAAATAAACGAATAAGATTCCTTTGGGGCAGGGTGTAATTCCCGACCGACGGTGATAAAAGCAAAGAAGCTTTTTTAGTCCGTGACCCGGATCATTTGAAAAATGTGAAGGTGGATTTGGTGAAAATCCAAAGCCGACAGTAATAGTCTGGATGGGAAAAGGAATTGGTGACGTAGTGTCTTTTCTATGGGGAAAAGTAGTTTTTTTGTGTCCCCGTAGCGTTGCAACCACAAAACCAAGTTCTTTACTATGAATTAACATACACAAGCCCTAGGTATATTTCCTAGGGCTTTTTTAGATTTTATCGACAAAAGGTGATGATCAAGTGAGAACGAATGAAGAATGGATGGATCTTGCGCTCAATCTCGCAGAAGCTACTATAGGTCAAACAAGTCCGAATCCTTCAGTTGGAGCGGTAGTTGTGAAAAATGGCGAATTGCTCGGTGTCGGTACCCATTTAAAAGCTGGTGAGGCACATGCAGAAGTTCATGCCATTGCTCAAGCAGGTGAGAAGGCAAAAGGAGCGGATGTCTATGTTACGCTGGAACCTTGTGCTCACTACGGTAAAACACCGCCATGTGCAGAACTCTTAGTGAAAAGCGAAGTAAATAAAGTCTATATTGCATGCCTTGATCCAAATCCTAAAGTAGCAGGGAAAGGTGTAGAAATTTTACAAAATGCTGGTATCGAAGTAGATATAGGTATTCAAGAACAGCGTGCCTTAAGAATCAACCAACACTTTTTTCATTACTTAGAGAAAAAGCGTCCCTTCGTTACCTTGAAAGCAGCGACAACATTGGATGGTAAAACTGCTACTGCTACAGGTGATAGTAAATGGATCACGTCGACAGAAGCAAGAGAAGATGTTCATAAAGAACGGCATAAACATGATGCAATTCTAGTGGGACGACAAACGGTTGAAAAAGATAATCCCAGTTTAACAACGCGCCTGCCCCAAGGCGGAAAAAGTCCGATTCGCATTATTTTAGATACCAATTTATCACTGACAGGCAATCTTCATATATTTGAAGCTGATTCACCAACTTGGGTAGTATGTGGTAATCAAGCAGATAAAGCACACTTTACAACAACCTATCCACATATCAAGGTGATTCAACTGCCTACTGAAAAGATAAGACTAACCGATTTAATGGAATTGTTAGCAGAGGAGAAGGTGCAATCCCTTTATGTAGAAGGTGGTGCTACAATACATCAAGCTTTTCTGAAAGAAGGATTGTTTGATGAATGCCATTGGTATATTGCACCAAAACTATTAGGAGGGCAGGATGCACAGTCCGTAATCGGTGGTGCATCACCTATAGCGATGAAAGAAGCGCAACAACTAGAATTTATAGAAACCCAACAAATTGGTCCAGACCTTAAGCTTATTGCAAAAACGAAGGAGGAGTCCTAATGTTTACGGGCATTGTAGAGGAAAAGGGAAAAATAGCGTCGATAACGCAGAATAATCAAGCTTTACAATTAAAAATACATGGAAAAAAGGTCACAGAAGATGTCTCGGTAGGCGATAGTATTTCTGTCAATGGTGTTTGCTTGACCGTAACTGAATTTGCATCTGATTGGTTTACCGTTGATGTCATTCCAGAAACATTCCGTGGCTCATCACTATCCAAACTATCTTCACAATCTGAAGTTAATTTAGAACGTGCCATGCATGCCAATGGGAGATTTGGCGGCCATTTTGTCTCTGGTCATGTTGATGCAGTTGGAAAGGTTGAACGAACATGGCAGGAAGATAACGCTAAATATTATTACATTTCCGTATTTGAAACGCGTTATATTACGCTGAAGGGTTCAGTCGCAGTAGATGGTACTTCACTTACTGTCTTTGGGGTGGATGAGAAGGGATTTACCATTTCACTCATCCCAGAAACACAAACAGCAACTGTCCTTGGTGCAAAAAATCAAGGTGATATCGTCAATGTTGAATTTGATATGTTAGCAAAATATATGGAACGTCTCCTGCAAACATCTAATCAAACAACAGGTATTACAGAAGAGAAATTACAGCAATACGGATTTTAAGGAGGTGTAGCGATGAAGCACTCAGTAGAAGCAGCTATAGAAGCATTAAAAAAAGGAGAAATCGTCATCGTTGTGGATGATGAAGATCGTGAAAATGAAGGAGATTTTATTGCCCTAGCAGAACACACGACTTCAGAAGTGATTAATTTTATGGCTAAGGAAGGCCGTGGATTGATCTGTGCACCGATGACAAAAAGCTATGCTGATCGTTTTCAGTTAGGAGAAATGGTTACCCGAAATACCGATGATCACGGTACTAACTTTACTGTCAGTATCGATTATCATACAACACATACGGGAATTAGTGCACAGGAACGCGCATTAACGATTCAGAAATTAGTCGATGATTCGACAACAGCACAGGAATTTAAACGACCTGGCCATATTTTTCCGTTAATAGGAAAAACAGCAGGAGTACTGGAACGAACTGGTCACACCGAAGCGGCGATCGACTTGGCACGTTTAGCCGGTTCGAAGCCAGTAGCGGTTATTTGTGAAATTATGAATGAAGATGGCACGATGGCACGCCAGCCAGATTTAGAGAAAATGGCAGACAAACATAACATGCCTATGGTCTCGATTCAGGAATTAATCCAATACCGCAAACGTTATGATCAATTAATTGTGAAAGAAACAGAAATTAATTTACCAACTGCATATGGCGACTTTAAACTTGTTGCCTATACAGAAAAATACACTGGTCAGGAGCATGTCGCACTATATAAAGGTGAGTTAAACCCTGAAGAGCCGACATTGGTTCGTGTACATTCCGAATGTTTAACCGGCGATGTCTTTGGCTCAGAGCGTTGTGATTGTGGTCCACAATTAGAAAAAGCACTAGAGGAAATCCAAAATACAGGGCGAGGTGTGCTCGTCTATATGCGTCAAGAAGGCCGTGGTATAGGTTTAATTAATAAAATGAAAGCATATAAATTACAGGAGGAAGGCTATGATACGGTGGAAGCTAATCACCAGTTAGGCTTTCCAGACGATTTAAGAGACTATGCTATCAGTGTGCAAATATTAAGAGATTTAGGAGTTGGCAAGCTGCATTTACTCACGAACAATCCTCGTAAGCTTTCAAGTATACAAGAGTATGGACTCGAATTAGTAGGAAGAAAAGCAATTGAGATTCCGGCCAATAAAAATAACGAGAGATATTTACAAACAAAAGTAGAAAAATTAGATCATTTATTACATGTAAAAGGTAATCAAGATGGAGGAGGAATTTAATATGGCAAAAACATTTGAAGGTAATTTAGTAGGTACAGGTTTAAAAGTAGGGATTGTTGTAGGAAGATTTAATGAATTTATTACAGGTAAACTGTTAAGTGGTGCAGAAGATGCTTTTCGTCGTCACGGTGTTGCAGAAGACGATGTCGATGTAGCATGGGTGCCAGGAGCATTTGAAATCCCCTTAGTAGCGAAAAAAATGGCCGAATCAGGAAAATACGATGCGGTTGTAACATTAGGTACTGTTATTCGTGGTTCTACACCACACTTTGATTATGTTAGCAATGAAGTATCAAAAGGTGTTGCAGGTGTTTCTATGGATGCCGGTATTCCAGTGATTTTCGGTGTGTTAACAACAGACACGATCGAGCAAGCAATCGAGCGTGCTGGTACTAAAGCAGGAAACAAAGGAGCAGAAGCAGCAATTTCAGCAATCGAAATGGCCAATTTATTAAAAGAAATTGGTTAATTAGAAGAGTGACAGTTTGAATCCAAACTGTCACTCTTAATAACATTTTTAAAGTAATTCTTTTAGGTCTTTTTCTATTTCTTCCGGCTCTGTCTTTGGTGCATAGCGTTTGACTACATTACCATTCTCATCAATCAAGAATTTTGTGAAGTTCCATTTTATTTGATCCGAAATCACTCCTGGTGCTTCCTTAGTCAAATGCTGAAAAAGTGGATGCGCATTTTTGCCTCGTACATCAATTTTGGCAAACATCGGGAAGCTAACACCATAATTGAGACGACAATATTCTGCCGCTTCTTCACTCGATCCGGGCTCTTGATTCATAAACTGGTTGCAAGGGAAACCTAAAATCTCTAATCCGTCATCCTTATATTTATTATACAATTCTTGTAGCCCATCAAACTGGGGAGTAAAGCCACATTTACTAGCGGTATTTACAACAATCATCGCTTTTGCCTTATAATCGTTAACTGTTTTTTCTTCACCTTTAACTGTTTCAATTGTAAAGTCAAACAATGCCAATTAAATCGCCTCCTTCATAAAAGGATAGCATATTAAGCTGGTAACTACGAGGAACAGCTTGTTGTAACGACGAAAAAAGCATAAAAAATCACGAGGATTAGACCTCGTGATTTGATCAAGATTCTTGCATTACGCCGTCTTCTTCAGCGATGCGATCCAATCTTGCTTGAATTTCTTCTTCAGAAAGATTGTATTCTTCCACATATAGATTGCGAGGGTGAACACGGCATTCGTGTGTACATCCGCGCATATATTTATGTTCATTCTCTTCGGAGCATAAAATTTGTTTATTACAGTCAGGGTTAGCGCAATTTACATAGCGTTCACAAGGTTCACCATCAAAGTAATCATTTCCAACTACAACATGTTCTTTGCGGTTTACTGGAACTGAAATTCGTTCATCAAACACATAAAGTTGACCGTCCCATAAGTCACCTTGTACTTCAGGGTCTTTTCCGTAAGTGACAATTCCACCATGAAGCTGTCCGACATTGTCAAATCCTTTTTCTTTCATCCAACCACCGAATTTCTCACAGCGAATTCCGCCAGTACAATACATAAGTATTTTCTTACCTTCTAATTTTTCACGGTTATTCTCAATCCATTCAGGTAAGTCACGGAAAGTCTCAATATCTGGATTAATCGCACCACGGAAATGACCTAGTTCATATTCATAATCATTTCTTGTATCTAAAATAACAGTGTTTTCATCTTGCATAGCTTCATAAAACTCTTTAGGATCCAAAAAGTCAGCATTTTTTTTGCGTGGGTCAACATCTTCTTCACCTAAGCGAAGTGTTACTAACTCTGGACGATGACGACAATGCATTTTCTTAAAGGCATGTCCATCCGCCTCATCGACTTTGAACATCATGTCACTAAATTTTGGATCATTATGCATTGCTTCCATATACTTATTAGTTTGTTCCACAGTTCCAGAAACGGTACCATTAATACCTTCTTCTGCTACAAGAATGCGACCTTTTAATCCTAAGTCTTTACAGAATTTCAAGTGTTCTTGTGCAAATATTTCGGGATCTTCAATTGTAACAAACTTATAATACAACAATACTTGATATTTTTCTTTGTTCTCCATTTTATTTACCACCTATCAATTCATATTTGCAAGATATAAATGTTTTTAGGTTGGTTTGTACTTTTATAATCTTGCAAGACAATATTCTAACATGTTTTTCTTGACTTAACAATCCATTTCAGTTCTAATATATGTTCAGATATTAACACCATTCATTGAGCCTTATACTCCTTCTTTTTCAAAGCGATAAATCTCGGAGTTACGCCCCATCACAATTAAAAGATCATCTTTTAATACTTTTTCTTCAGCTACTGGACTTACGATCATTTCTTTATCTCTGTGTATACCGACAATCGTACATCCGAATCGTTCTTTTACACTTAATTCAGCCAAAGACTTGTTATGTAATTTGTTAGTGGCGACGACTTCTACCATACTGTAATCTTCAGATAACTCTATATAGTCAATAACATTATCAGATACGGTATGATGAGCAATACGTCTGGCCATTTCGCGTTCTGGCTGGATAACCCTATCGACCCCAATTTTACTTAACACTTTATGATGATAGTCATTTTGTGCTTTCGACCATACCCTAGAAACTCCAAGATCTTTTAACAATAAGGATGTTAAGATACTGGCTTCAATATTTTCTCCGAAAGAGACAAAAGCATGGTCAAAATTTCTAATGCCAATTTCTTTCAAGGAAGCTTCATCAACGCCATTTGCTTGAACCGCATGTGTTGCAATTTTGGAATATTTTTTTACTTTGCTTGGATTTGTATCAATTGCCAATACATCTTCGCCTAACTCAGCAAATGATTTAACTAAATTTCCGCCAAATTGACCTAGTCCAAATACTGCGTACTGTTTTTTCATTATAGTATCTCCTTTTTTAAACAGAAAAAGACCACCCTTAATAAGATGGCCAATGATTTCATTAACCCTTTTTCACAAATGCTTACGAGGTTAGTTGTCGGATTAGATAATGAGAGTATCCCTCTTAACTAAGTATGTTAAGATTCATTTCAAGATAAACATGTAGTTTATCAAAAAAATGATTTCCCCGCTCATATGGTATGATTATGCTTAAAAGGTAGTTTATAAAAATGATAACTATACAATACTCTTGTAGATTTGGCTAGTCAATAGTAAGTTGGTGAAAAAAGTCTGTTATAGATTTCCTTCAAACCACTTAATCAATGCTTGCGTTCCACGGTCTTCCAACCCTTTTTCGGCTAACTCTTCGTATAATTCCAATGACAAAGTAAGTCCAGGTGTTTGTAATCCCATTTTCTTCGCATTTGTTAATGCAATCTTCATATCCTTAATAAAATGTTTGATATAAAAACCAGGATCGCTATCACCTTTGATCATTCGGGGTGCCAAATTAGACAGAGACCAACTGCCCGCTGCCCCAGTTGAGATGCTTTTTAAAACGCGGACTGGATCAAGCCCAGCTTTTTTGGCATACATAATTGCTTCTGATACACCAATCATGTTGGAAGCTATTGTAATTTGATTTGCCATTTTCGTATGCTGTCCTGCTCCTGCAGGTCCTTGTAAGACTATATTTTCACCCAATTTTTCAAAGATGGGGCGCATTGCCTCAAAATCCTTTTCTTTGCCACCAGCCATGATGGTCAGTTTGCCATTTTTAGCACCGATATCACCACCGGAAACAGGTGCATCTAAACTGTGCAGATCCTTCTTTTCAGCTGCTTGAGAGATTGTTTCGGCAAGAACAGGATCAGAGGTAGTCATATCGATTAAATAGGATCCAGGTTGTGCATGTGCAATAATGCCATCTTCTCCAAGGTAAATGGCTTTAACATCGTAAGGATATCCTACGATGGAAATAATGACGTTTACCTTTTGGGCTAGAGAAGCAATCGATTCTTCCCAGACTGCTCCGGCATCCAGAAGTCCTTGAGCTTTAGCTTTCGTTCGTGTAAAAAGATGAACCTCATATCCAGCGTCAATTAAATGTTTTGCCATACTTTTCCCCATTACACCAGTACCGATAAACCCGATTTTTGTTGTCATGTTTCTCCTCCTTTTTCTTTTACTTTATCAAAAAATAGCCGGTTTCCCAATGGTTGTTTTTAAAGACGAGATAATGGGAATAGTTGCATTAAGGGGAGGGTGAATATGAATCAAAAAGTATTAGATCATTGTAAACAACTCCTGGAGAAAAGAAAAGAAGAGTTGCATCGTGAACAATTAAGTAAAGATAATTCATTAGATGAAGCAGTAGGTGAGCTGTCAACATTTGATGATAACCATCCTGCAGACATGGGAACAGAGCTTTTTGAAAGGGAAAAAGATATAAGCATCGATCATCACTTGCAGGAAGAGTTAGCGGAGATAGAACATGCTTTAGAAGCAATTGTCAATGAAACCTATCAATTTTGTGAGAAGTGCGGAAAACCTATTGATGAGGATCGTTTGTTGGCTATTCCAACTACGAGATATTGTATTGAACATGGAAAATAGAGAAAACCCCAAGTATTCAAATGCTTGGGGTTTTCATCTTTATTACATATCATTTTGTTCATTTAAAACTAATGTTGCAGTTTGCAGGTTACCTTCACGATAGAATGTTACTGTTACTTCTTCACCAACTTCAGTTTCACTGTACAGATATTTCTTTAGATCTAACATGGATTCAATATCTTTGTCGTTAAGTTTTGTCACGACATCATATTGTTGTAGACCGGCTTCTTCGGCTGGTGAATTTGCCTCAACTTGTGCGATGACAACACCTTTTTCTACACTTTCATCTAATTGCAATGTTTCTTGAATATGACGTTGAGGAACAGTTGAGAGATCAACAGCACTGATTCCGATAAATGGGCGTTTGACCTCATTACCTGTTTCAAGCTGTTCAACAATTGGTTTCGCATCATTAATCGGAATCGCAAATCCAATGCCTTCTACGGTAGATTGGGCTATTTTCATGGAGTTGATACCAATCACTTGTCCATTCGTATTGATTAAGGCTCCACCACTGTTACCAGGATTAATTGCTGCATCTGTTTGAATAACGTTTGTGGTCCAGTCTGGTTGTCCGTCACTATTTAAGTCGACATCAACTGAACGATCCAAACCACTGATAATACCTTGTGTTACAGATCCAGCAAATTCTTGTCCGAGCGGGTTACCGATCGCGATTGCAGTATCACCTACAGTTAAATCATCGGAAGAGCCTAATTCTGCAACTGTCGAAACTTGCTCACTAGGGATACGAAGGACAGCTAAATCGGTTAACGCATCTGTTCCCATTACGTTAGCTGCAACATGTTCACCATTTGTGAGAATCACTTCTACTTCTTGAGCACCCTCCACAACGTGATTGTTCGTAACGACGTAAGCATATTCGTCATCCTTTTTGTAAATCACACCTGATCCTGTGCCAGCTGCATCAGATTCTTCCCACAGGCTGATTTGTTGAATGTTGGAGACACCAACTACTGCATTAGATACTTTTTCTACGGCACTGCCAATCGAGTTAGAGGATTGATTGGCAAGGTTAGTTGTTGGCACAGCTTCTTCTGTTGAAGTTTGTTCTGTTTGCTCCTCATTTTGATTATTGTCTTCAGAAGAGCTAGCTTGTTCATCATTGATCATATTAAGGAAAATACCACCGGTAAACAGTGCAGCAATAATACCACCTGCAACTCCGCTCATTAACATAGCTAATGTGTTTTTCTCTTTTTTGCCTTTTTTATTTTGTTCTGTTGTTTGTTCTTGATTGAATTCCTCACTCATTTATAATCACCCTTTCGCAGGAAATTTAATGTAACTTCTATTATTATCATACCCGTTATATACGGCATGTTAATGGGATAATTGTATAAAAAATGTGTAAAAGGAATATTTTATCGCTCGTTGCTTAATTTTTCTTTGTAAATGTGCGAAAATAAGAGCAAGTAAATAGGGGTACAATAGGAGAGGTGAACCAATATGAATCAACACATCTATATTGTAGAAGATGATGCAAATATTAGAGATATCGTAAAAGCTTATTTAATAAAGGATGGATTTCAAGTAACCCTTTTGGAGAATGCGGAAGATGCATGGCAGCGTGCGCAGAGTGGACAACCTGATATGTGGATTCTTGATATTATGTTACCAGGAATGGATGGTTATGAATTATGCAAAAAAATCCGGCAAGTTAGTGAAGTGCCGATTATTATCATATCGGCAAAAGATGAGGAAGTCGATAAAATTCTCGGTTTAGAACTTGGCAGTGATGATTATTTAACGAAGCCATTTAGCCCGCGGGAATTAGTAGCGAGAGTGAAACGGTTGTTCAAAAGAGCAGAAGCGCTGCCAATCCAGCAATCTAATTCTACAGCTGTTATGGAAGTGGGAGAATTGGAGATCGATAAAGCAGCACGAATTGTACATTGGAAGAAAGAGGAAATAGACGTAACATCTAAAGAATTTGCGATGTTAGAAATCTTTGCACAAAAACCAAACCGAGCTTTTTCTAGAGAAGAATTACTTACATTGGTTTGGGGCGATGATTACTTCGGGAGTGATCGGGCAGTGGATGATTTAGTGAAAAGACTAAGAAAAAAATTGGATAGTTTACCGATTGAAACCGTTTGGGGATATGGGTACCGCCTAGAATATGATGAGGGCGACCAATGAAACTGCAATATCAATTAACAATCGCTTTTACAACACTGCTAGTGGTCATCATGACCGTTACTGGTATTATGATTTACTCACAAATGCTCCAAATGTTAATTAAGGACGAGCAACGCCAGTTAGAGGACAAAGGGGAATTGATCGTCAATTTCATATTGTCGGAAGATCTCAATAATACGACAAATGTACAACGATTATTGCAATTGCTAGAGCAATATAATTTGCAAGTTTTTGCGTATGATGAAGCAAGTGAAAGGATCGTTTTTTCCTCGATTCCTAATATGAATACGATTGAATCATGGATTCAGGAATATGATCTTGACAGTAGGACACAGCCTTTATGGCAAGGAAAAGATGATAATTATGTGGTATCAATAATTCCGATTTTGTCTCCGTTGTCTACGCAACATTTAGTATTACTTACACCGCTAGATGATTTGCAGGGCGTACAGAAAAGCTTGATGAATCGATTGTTTTTGATTTTCCTGATTGGTATTGCAGTAGCTGTTTTGCTTAGTCATTACTTGACAACTAAGCTTGTCACTCCATTAACGAAACTAAAACATCAATTAAAGAAAATTGAAAAACGTAAATTTGATGAGATGGAAGAAGTAAAAGCAACTGGAGAAATCAAAGAGGTCGAGCAAAGTGTTGTTGAGATGGCAAATGAGTTAAACAGTTTTATTCAGTCACAGCACCACTTTTTCCAGAATGCCAGCCATGAACTTAAAACACCGCTAATGACGATTCAAGGTTATGCAGAAGGTATTCGTGATGGAATATTTGAGGGAGAAGAAGCTAGACGCGGTCTGCAAGTGATGGTAGCAGAAATTAAACGTCTGAAAAAAATTATTAACGAAATTATTTTACTAGCTAAACTGGATAGTGAAGCAGATATATATCGACCAGAAAGGGTAAATAGTAAAATATTTATGGAACAAATAATGGAAAGAGCAATTCCGATTGCTAACGAAAAACAGATTCAAGTTAAACAAAATCAAGTCGATGAAGTGGAAGTTATGTTTGATGCAGAAAAAATGTTACAAGCAGTGATGAATATCATTACTAATGCGATTCGACATGCGGATACCCAAGTGGAAGTGACGGCGATTACCGAGAATAAACAATTTCAAATCCAAATTTCGGATGATGGTGAAGGAATTGATGAAGAACTATTGAAGAAGTTATTTCACCGTTTTGTCAAAGGTGAGAGTGGAGAGACAGGTCTTGGCTTAGCGATCGCACGGGCAATTGTCGAGCGGTCAGGAGGATCAATTAAAGCAGAAAATGCACCATATGGAGGAGCAAGATTTACGATTATATTTACCGAATTTGAAAAAAATAACGATTATTGATAACAATTCCTGACTATTATGATATACTAGGTAAGTTGTCACGGTGCTAATCGTCCGTAAAACCCCACTTTAAGGTTGAAATAAATCGAAGAAGCTAAGTGGGGATCAGGTGAGCTAACAACCTGATAAGTTTCGCTTAGCATCAGTGGGGTCGCTTCCGCAGATGGAGGCCTCGCTATATAATATGATGAACGCATCTTTAAGAGGAGAGAATAAAATGACGCAATTGAGAGAAGAACTTCGCAACATTGCGATTATTGCCCATGTTGACCATGGCAAAACGACGTTAGTTGACCAGTTACTCCGTTACTCAGGAACATTTCGTGAAAATGAGCAAGTGGAAGAACGTGCAATGGATTCCAACGATATTGAAAAAGAACGTGGAATCACGATTTTAGCGAAAAATACTGCGATTAATTATAATGATACACGCATTAATATATTGGATACACCAGGACACGCTGACTTCGGTGGAGAAGTAGAGCGGATTATGAAAATGGTGGACGGGGTATTGCTTGTGGTGGACGCTTATGAAGGATGTATGCCTCAGACCCGTTTTGTACTAAAAAAAGCATTGGAACAAAAATTGCAACCAGTTGTTGTACTAAACAAAATCGATAGACCTAATGCGCGTCCAAATGAAGTTGTTGATGAAGTATTAGATTTATTTATTGAACTTGGTGCTGATGATGATCAATTAGAATTCCCGGTTGTTTATGCTTCTGCGTTAAACGGTACATCCAGTTATCCAGATGAAGAGCAACAGGAAACAATGGAACCAATTTTTGAAACGATCCTAGAAAAAATTCCTGCACCTGTTAATAATGCGGATGAGCCTCTGCAATTCCAGATCACAATGCTTGATTACAATGATTACTTAGGACGTATCGGTGTTGGCCGTGTGTTCCGTGGGTCGATTAAAGTAGGACAGCAAGTATCACTGATGAAGACTGATGGTTCGGTGAAAAACTTCCGTGTAACTAAATTATTTGGATTTATCGGTTTAAAACGGATCGAAATTGAAGAAGCAACTGCAGGAGATATTATTGCGGTTGCCGGTATGGAAGATATTAACGTAGGTGAAACGGTTTGTCCGATTGAACATCAGGAAGCATTGCCGATTTTACGTATCGACGAACCGACATTACAAATGACGTTTGTTGTTAATAACAGTCCTTTTGCAGGTAGAGAGGGTAAATATATTACCTCCCGTCAAATCGAAGAACGTCTATTGTCGCAATTAGAAACAGATGTAAGTTTACGTGTTGACCCAACTGATTCACCAGATGCATGGACCGTATCAGGGCGTGGGGAGCTACACTTGTCTATATTAGTTGAAAATATGCGTCGTGAAGGTTATGAACTGCAGCTTTCTAAACCGCAAGTTATCATTAAAGAAATCGACGGTCAGCAATGTGAACCAGTTGAACGTGTTCAAATCGACGTACCAGAAGATTATACAGGTCCGGTTATGGAGTCTCTAGGTGCACGTAAAGGTGAAATGCTCGATATGGTGAATCATGGAACTGGACAAGTTCGTATGGAATTTAAAGTACCATCTCGTGGATTAATCGGTTATGCCACAGAATTTATGACACAGACTCGTGGTTACGGAATTATCAACCATACATTCGAAGAATATGCTCCACTTGTTAAAGGACAAGTAGGCGGCCGTCGTGAAGGTGTACTAGTAGCGCTAGAAAATGGTAAAGCATCTACGTACGGTATCATGAATCTAGAAGACCGTGGTGTCATTTTTGTTGAGCCAGGTACAGAAGTATACGCAGGAATGATAGTTGGTGAACATAACCGCGAGAATGACCTAACGGTAAATATCACCAAAGAAAAACACTTAACCAACGTACGTTCTGCAACGAAAGATCAAACTGCAACGATTCGTAAAACACGTAAAATGTCATTAGAAGAAGCCATTCAATACTTGAATGACGATGAATATTGTGAGGTTACTCCAGAAACTGTTCGTTTACGTAAGAAGATCTTAAACAAAAACGAACGTGAAAAAGCAGCAAAGAAAAAAGGTTAATGCATAAATAAGAAAAACCCGTTTTGATAGCTATCAAAACGGGTTTTCATTTTTACCAAAATCCCTCTCTTCCGGGGATAGTCGGCTATATCCAGGGAAGAGAAGGAAATATCCCCGGAACCACCATCCTGTTCCGAGGGAAAAGTCATCTCTTCCGGGGATAATCGGCTAAATCCAGGAAAGAGAAGGAAATATCCCCGGAACCACCATCCTGTTCCGAGGGAAAAGTCATCTCTTCCGGGGATAATCGGCTAAATCCAGGAAAGAGAAGGAAATATCCCCGGAACCACCATCCTGTTCCGAGGGAAAAGTCATCTCTTCCGGGGATAATCGGCTATATCCAGGGAAGAGAAGGAAATATCCCCGGAGCGCCATCCTGTTCCGAGGAAAAAGTCATCTCTTCCGGGGATAATCGGCTATATCTAGGGAAGAGAAGGAAATATCCCCGGAAGCACCATCTTGTTCCGAGGAAAAAGTCATCTCTTCCGGGGATAATCGGCTATATCCAGGGAAGAGAAGGAAATATCCCCGGAAGCACCATCCTGTTCCGAGGAAAAAGTCATCTCTTCCGGGGATAATCGGCTATATCCCGGGAAGAGAAGAAGATATCCCCGGAAGCGCCATCCTGTTCCGAGGAAAAAGTCCTCTCTTCCGGGGATAATCGGCTATATCCAGGGAAGAGAAGGAAATATCCTCGGAAGCACCATCCTGTTCCGAGGAAAAGGTCTATATATTTCAAAATCATGTCATAGGTGACCGCGCATCTGATTACCACGCTACTTCAAACAGAGGTTTCATTACTTCGCAGTTTGTACTACTATCAATTAATTGACTTGCGCAAGGTCGCATCTATTGTTTTGATAGGTTTTTCAACTTAGATATTGGGGTATATTTTAAGTAATGGAATCAAAGAAAAGAGGGGATGACATGCGTTTTTTTAGAAGACTCAAATTTCTATTCAAATTCCATAAATCGTTTCCTTTCTTTAAGGAATTCTACTTATCCAAAGAAGTAAGAGTGACTGCAAAGTTAGCATCACTTATTCTCATTATCGGATATATCGTTTTCCCATTTGATTTAATACCTGATTATTTGTTAGTGCTCGGTCTATTTGATGATGTAATGGTTGCGACATTGATTCTTCAGCAAATGGTCAAGATGGCGCCTGATAGTTTACGTAAAAAATACGATATAGAGAGTAAATAACTCTCTATATCTCTCTTCTCATCGCTTTTAACACATCAATTTGTGTAGCTCGTTTGGCAGGTTTTAAGCCAGAAAGAACCGTTACAATTAAACAGATCACTGCTGCAATAACAATCAATGAAAGAGGAATACTGGAAAACTGGAATCCTTCAGGTAACTCCTGCTCAAAGGCAGATTCAATGATCAATGGTAATCCCATGTTTAAGAGAATGCTAATGACAAAAGCTACTACAGTACCGATAAATGCCCCAAGTAGACCGATATAACTACTTTCAAGCAAAAAGATCTGCTTAATTTTTTTCGGGTGGGCACCAATTGCTTTCATAATGCCAATATCGGAAGTTCTTTCGGTAACGGCCATTGTCATCGTATTATATATACCAATCGATGCAATTATGATGGCAATCGTTCCAATAAAAATCAGTCCGGCTTTTGCGATCGTAAAAAAGGTATTTAAATAGTCTAGTTCGCTCGCTGCAGAATATACTAGGTAATTCTCCTCGGTTAAATACTCCGAAATCTCTTGTACTTCTTCCAACGAATTAGCATATCCATAGACATAATCATAACCAGTAACTTCTTGTTCAGCTTCAGGATAGTTAGGATCAACTATCGCTCCTCTAGATGTTTCCGTGAATGATTCTACTTCAGTTAAAACATCCTCCGATATATATACTTGTCTATCTTGCATCCAATCTCTAGCAGGTGGTTCAACGATACCAGTAATGGTTAAAGAAATCTCGTGTTCTTTCGTTTCACCATCTACATTTTGCTCGACTACCATTTCAATTTCCTGACCAATAAGTGATCCGTCATATTTAAATTCCTCTTTCAACATACCTTCTTCATCATAAATCTCTTCATCTGCTGAGAGATCTTCAGGATAAAGATTTTCTAAAAAATGTGAGCCTACTACAGCTTCGTAAGGCTCTTCCGGTAAATTACCATCAGTAAGTTCCATTCCTGCCTTTAATTCTGATGGGAAGTGGGATACGACTGTTTCCGTACTTCCGCTGTAACCATCCATGTTAAATAGAGGTGTTTGTCTTAATGTTTGTTGTCTAGTGACAGCTTTCATACCTTCGACTTTTTCAAGTTCCTCTATTTCTTCATCCGTAATCGGTGCATAGCCATCTTCTTTTTCGATTCCCCCTATTTGCATTTGAGTGACCGAGCGATCGCGAATGATATCGTCGATAAAGGTTGTATGTAAACCAAAACCAACAGAAGCTAAAACAATTAAAAACGCGACCCCCATCGCGGTTGCCAATACCGTCATAAATATTCTGGATTTACTCCGTTTCATATTACTGCGGACAAACCGCCATTGATCTTTAAATGTCATGCACTAACTTCCTCCTTTACAATTTCACCGTCATGAATATGGATCTGTTTCGAAGCAATTTGAGCAACCTCTTCGTCGTGTGTAATCATTAAAAAGGTAATGCCTAAGTCCCGATTTAATCCGGTAATCAAATCTAAGATTTCTTGTTCTGTTTCACTGTCTAAACTACCTGTCGGTTCATCAGCAAGAATGATAGGTGGTTCTATTACGAGTGTTCGTGCGATACTTACCCGTTGCTGCTGACCACCAGACAATTCGCTAGGATAATGATGATGGTAATTGGAGAGACCGACTTGTTCTAATGTTTGTTCGGTCTTCTCTTTTCTTTCTTTCTCTGACAGCCCTTTTAACACTAAAGGTAGTTCTACATTTTCAAAGGCGGTCATACTTGGGATCAATTGAAAGTTTTGAAAGATAAAACCGATATTTTCTAATCGAAAATCCGCATATTCTCCTTCGTTTAAATTGGTTACATTCATCTCCTTAATCCATACCGATCCGCTAGTTGGTTTCATAAATCCGCCGATAATGTTGAGTAAGGTCGATTTACCAGATCCACTTTTACCTGTTATCGCCAGAATCTCCCCTTTATCTACAGAAAATGAAATATTTTTTAACACTGGAAGTGCTGTTTCATTCTGTTTTTTTCCTAATAAAAATGTATGGTTGATGTCTTTTACATCTATCATGTTTCATCCTCCTTTTTTTCCTTTCACTAGTAACTGACGAATGAAAATCTTTCATTACTTCATTTTTTTGGCAAGAAATATTATTTTTTTATGTTAAAATAAGGGGAGTCTTCTTGGAGGAGTTTTTGTATGAAGCATGCTAGTACCATTTGTTTGCTGTTGCTATTATTGGTTATAGGTTGTACAGGACACCAAGAATATCAGGGACACTTTCACCATATGGATAAAAAAGAAAGATCTTTCAAAGAATCCGATATCCGTTTCACTACAAATGAAATAGATATCGCTGCGATTGGAGATTTGCTAATTCATGAACGAGTTTATAATGATGCGTGGAATGGTGAAAAATATGATTTTCTGTCGATGATCAACCCTGTACAGGACTATTTAAAGACACCAGACATTACAATGGCTAACCAGGAAACGATTATGGGTGGAGAAGAAATTGGTTTATCCGACTATCCACAATTTAACAGCCCTTTTGATTTAGGAGATGATTTGCAAGAAGCTGGTGTTGATATCGTAACGATGGCCAATAATCATACGCTAGATAGAGGGGAAGAAGCGATTCGTAATGCGATTGCATATTACGAGGAGATCGATATGCCTTATACCGGAAGCTTCAAAAGTGAGGAAGATCAACAAACATTACGAGTTTTAGAAACAGAAGAAGGTATTTCAGTAGCTTTCTTAAGTTATACATACGGTACGAATGGCATACCGATTCCAGATGGGAAGGAATATTTAGTCAACTTAATAGATCATGAGCAAATTAAAAAAGATGTTTCCGAAGCTGAAGAGTTAGCGGACGTTACGATCGTGAGTTATCATTTTGGACAAGAATATCAGCGACTGCCGAATCAGGAACAAAAGGATCTAGCGCAATTTGCGGCAGATCTTGGTGTTCATGTGGTGATTGGTCATCACCCACATGTGCTGCAGCCGATTGATTGGCTAGAAGGTAAAGACGGTAACAAGACGTTGGTCGCCTATTCGTTAGGAAATTTCCTTTCAGGTCAATATGAGCTATACAGGAGGATCGGTGGGATTTTACAATTTTCCATTTCAAAAGATGGATCAAATGTAAAGGTGCATTCTCCGTCTTTTTTACCGACTTTTGTTCAGTTTGACCTCATTGATGAGACGATCACAGACTTGCAAGTATTACCGTTAAAGGATGTCTCAGAGCAACAATTACCTGATGCATCAGATCATTTATCAGAGATTAAAGAGCATCTCTCAAAAAATATAGAGGATCTTGAGTTTATAGAATAAGGAGAATGAGGAATGGAATGGCGTAATATTTATCGTGGCATGTTAATGGGAGCAAGTGATGTTGTTCCAGGTGTTAGTGGTGGTACAATTGCTGTTGTATTGGGTATTTATGACCGATTAATCGAAGCAATAAACGGATTTTTAAGTAAGGATTATAAGAGACATTTAAAGTTTTTAATTCCGCTTGGTGTAGGCATTTTAGCAGCAGTTTTTCTATTGGCTAAAGTGATTAAGTGGTTGTTTGCGCATTATCCTGAACAGACTCAATTTGCTTTCTTAGGTTTAATTATTGGAGTTTTGCCATTTCTCTTTCAAAAATCAAATGCTAGAAACACTTTTAAAGCAAAACATATCATTTTAATGGTGATTGGTACTTGTATCGTTGGCTCTATGGCCTTCTTTCAAACGGGAGAACCTGAACCAGTTACCGTTTTTCATACAACAACATACCTCTGGTTATTTGGTTCAGGATTCATGGCGAGTGCAGCTATGATTTTACCAGGTATTAGTGGTTCCATGCTTTTGTACATTGTGGGATCATACACGACAATAATTAATGCAATAGATAACTTGAATTTTTCAATTATAGCGGTAGTTGGTATAGGAATTTTACTAGGCATCGTATTAATGAGTAAAATTATTCGATATTTTTTAATGACATTTCCGACTGCTACTTACGCTTTTGTGATTGGTATGGTGATCGGCTCTGTATTTGTTATTTTTCCAGGGTGGCCAGCTAGTGTTGGAGCAACTGTTATGTGTATTATCACTTTTGCAGGTGGTCTACTTTTTGCCTATTTATTAGGCAGGGTGGAATATCGTTAAACAGAATAGTTGCTTTCAAATCCTGTTCATGCTAGCTTTTACTAAAGTAAAGTACCACTTGAAAAAGGAGAATGCATAATGGAAGCTATTAAAACAGAAGAACAGTTTAATCAAATTATCGCTTCAGAAGATCCAGTTATTATTAAATTTTATGCGGACTGGTGTCCTGACTGCAAGCGTATGGATATGTTTATTGGAGATATTTTAGAACAGTACAATAACTATGATTGGTATGAAGTCAATAGTGATGAAGTACAAGGATTGGCTGAAAAGTATGAAGTAATGGGTATCCCAAGCTTACTTATTTTTCAAAACGGAGAAAAACTAGCACATCGCCACAGTGCCTACACCAAAACACCAGACGATGTATTAGAGTTCTTACAAGAAGAGTTAGCCTAAGAGACAGTCTCAGCACTGTCTCTTTTTATGTCGTAAAATAGTTCATAAACTGTGGAGTAACGTTGACAAGAATTTGCTCTCTTCCATTCTTCACTAAGAGAGTGCTGACGAACCGCTCCGGCAGAATACTGCGCTTTCCGTGGGCACGGCCACCACAACACTATGCAAAGCGAAGTATCTTCTCGGAGCGTATACAAGCACTCAGCAAAAATCAGCTTGGAAGAAAGCCTCATTCCGGAAATTTTCCCAATTCACAGCAGTTTTTATCTATTACGAATCTGATAAGTAGAGCAGCACTATTTTTTTATTATCGCTTATTTGTATAAAATGACAATTTCGGAAACCTTTTGACAACATTTTTCGTATATATGTGAAGGGGGGCGTTTATGTGTTAGAAGTGAAGCAGCTAAAAGTTGAAATTGGGAAAGAAACCATCCTTGAAGACGTAGGATTTTCCGTTGAAAAAGGAAGCATTGTAGGTTTGATCGGTCATAACGGGGCAGGGAAATCAACCGTTATGAAAACAATCATGGGGTGGCAAGACAAAAAAGAAGGCACTATTCTTTTGAATCAAGTGGATCAAGACCAATCATTTATCACCTTTAAAAAACAACTAGCTTATATCCCAGAAGAACCATTTTTATTACCGGAACTAACAACGATGCAACATTTTCAACTATATGGTCAAAGTTATCAGCTCGATGAAAAAGCATTTACAAGACGTGCAAAACAACTTTCAGAGCAATTTGAAATAGCGGATAAACTAAATGAATACCCAGAATCACTTTCGAAAGGTATGCGTCAAAAAGTGCAAACAATTTGTGCATTATTACCAGACGTCCCATTACTATTAATTGACGAACCTTTTATGGGTCTAGATATACATGCAGCTCATGACCTGCAAGAAATGTTGAAGAAAAAGGCGGAAAATGGTACAAGCATTCTACTCACCTCCCATCAATTAGAGAGAATGGAAGAGTTAGCAGATACATACATTATGCTGCATCAAGGACGTGTAGCAGAACATGGCTTGATGGAAGAATTCCACTCACTATCAAGGAGAGGGACAGAATGAAAGCTACCGTTCAAATGATGCGATTTCTTAAAAAGAGTCGCATACGTAAAAAGCAAAAATTATACAAATTAGCCTTTGGTGTGGCATTTGATTGGATAACAACAATCTATACCGGTTTCTTTGCGATCATGCTTTTATTTATTGCATATGATACCTTCAAAAGCATGGAGGCTGTCTTTCTAAACTATCAGGCAAATATCGAATTATTTTTTCCGCTAATAGTATTGGGTTTGATATTCGGCACGATTGTGCTTTCCTTTCAACATCCATCGCTACCGATTACAAGTGCAGAATGGAAGTTGACGTCGCTTCCTTTTTCGATAAAAAATATATGGTTATATGCTTTATGGATCGTGATTAGAAAACGGTTCATTGCTTTAACGTTAATGTTGTTCCTACTAGTGCTGGTTACTCCTTTTTCTACATTAGTTCTCGTAAAATGGTATGCTGCTATTTTAATAGTAGTGTTTTTAACTGTCATACCTCAATGGTACTTTTTTCAGATAGAAGGTTTTAAAAAAATCGGACTCTATCTGTTGGCTGTTTTGGTTATTGGTGTAATTCGTCTGACTTTTGTATTATTAGAGTTAAACGCGGAATCTGTCTGGATGCTTATCATCTTCCTATTTGCCCTTAACGTATGGATATGGCCACGTCGGTTGACAAAAGTCAATTGGATGAAAGTAATTGAGAAAAGTGATGACAAAGAATGGAACATGTTCTTTGTTAAACAAATGAGTAGAATGGATCAAGTAAAGCAGCAACGAAGAAATTATTTCTTGAAAACACTTTTCACATCCAAAAAAGCAAAACTTCCTTTTCCTTATCAGCAGCCGACTAAACTAATGCGAAAATTATGGAGGCGTAGTATCAATCAGGAAATCAGTATTATCTATACGATGCTGTTTTCGATATTAATTATTATGATTTTGCTTTCCTTAAGAGGAGGCCCACTATTACAAGGGATTGCTATTGTATTGTCGTTCTTTATCTTCATTAAGGTTATAGCAAGTTTTTTTACTGCGATTTTTAAAGACAAATTACTTCACAGTATTCCTTGGAATATGTCGGTAATAACAACTGCTTTTTGGCAAATGTCATCTTTACTAAGTATCATAGTGATGGTGGTTGTTTCAGTGGTTGTCTTACTTACGAATACATGGAGTTGGTGGTTAATAGCTCAGCTTTTATATGCTTTTATAGCACTATTCTTTTTGTTAGATTGTGAGATAGAGAGAAAAGTAAAAGCATTAAATGAAAAATGGTATACGCCATCTTTTGTTGATCAAGTGATGGGAATATCCACTTATGTGACAATGGCGTTTAGTGTGTTATATCCTGTTATGATTAGTTATTTATTAATAATCTTAGTATACTGGATAGTGAAGAAACATTATTTCCCATTAAAAATTGACTAGTTCTAGTTGTTTGCCTATAATACCATTCATATATAGATAATGAGAGAGGATGAGAGGGATGGATCAAAAGAGAAACGAATATTTAAAAAAGAAGCAAGACCCTTCCCTAAAATTATTTGTTGTGTTGTCGAAGGCTTATCGAGCAGTTGCCGATCAAGTAGCGAAAGATATTCGAAGCCATGGTTTAAATACAACTGATTTTGGTGTATTAGAACTACTATATCATCAGGGAGAACAACCTTTACAAAAAATAGGGGATAAAATTTTATTAGCTAGTGGAAGTATTACATACGTGGTAGATAAATTAGAGAAAAAAGGGTTAGTTAAGCGAACACCATGTCCTAGTGACCGGAGAATTACCTATGCATCTATTACAGAAAATGGGCAACAGTTGCTTAATGATATATTTCCAGAACATTGGAAACAAATTGAAGCAATTACTACTGGATTAGATGAAGAGGAGAAAGTAGAAGCGATTAGACTGTTGAAGAAGCTGGGAATGTATGCAGATCATTTTTCTGAAAAACAATAGAAAATGATAGGTTTATATGTTGTTTGTAGTGGGTAATTATTACTATATGAGGTTATAGTTAAGGGGGTTACCTACATGAAGCAACAACAGATAGACGTATATGTCAGTGATAATTGTACAGAATGTGATCAACTTGTCCAGTACTTAACACAACGGAATATTTCATTTCAGATTAAAAATACAACAGTAAATAAAGAGAATTTATGGCAATTACAGCAAGAGAACATTTATATAACTCCTACGGTTATTATAGATAATGATTATCGAATTATCGGTTTTCAGGAAAGTAAGTTAAAGCAATTACTTAGGTAGTAGCGAACCAATTTCCCTTTATCTGCATAAGCTAATACAAAATTAGCAGATGGAGGGGAGAAAATGGATTACAGATATAGTGGCTTTTCTAATTATCAAAACCCTTATCAGCAGGGGATGCATCCTTATCAGCCGCCAACATATACATCACCAATGCCGATGACACCATTTCAATATTATCAAAAGCCGATGGTACCAAATCCATATGATGGGTTCGACACTCCTTCACCTTCCTTTTTCGGAAAACCAACTAATCCGATGCTACAGTATTTTCAGAATAAAAATGGTGAAATGGATTTGGATAAAGTGTTTAATACCGTGAATCAAGTGGCAAACACTTATCAACAGGTATCACCTTTATTCAAAAATTTCGGAAATATTTTAAAATCTTTTCAGAAATAATGTAAAATGATCCTTGTCGATTATGGCAAGGATTTCTGTTGTGATAGATATTTTATCACGGTGCTAAACGTCTGCAAGGCCCTCATTTCCAGCTTCAAGTAACATGAGTGGGAGCTAACAGACGTTAACACCCAGGTAAGTTTCGCTAATGGACAGTGGGAAATTACAGCCTCACTGATCATAGTCTCACTTTATTGGGAGGTAGACAACTAATGACTGCATGTCTTATTATTCATGGGTTTACTGGTGGTCCATATGAAGTAGAACCACTTGCTTTTTACATAGAGAAACATACAGATTGGCATGTAGTAACACCTAATTTACCTGGACATGGCTTAGGTGAGGGAAGGGATTTAGACCTTTTACATGTATCCTATAAAGATTGGATAAATGAAGCAGAACGAGCCTATTTGGAATTGAAGGAAGATCACGATGACATTTATTTGATCGGTTTTTCGATGGGAGGAATGATAGCAGCATACTTAGCAGCAAAGTATACGTGTAAGAAGTTAGTCTTGCTATCTACATCAAGAAGGTATATTAGTATTCCACGGATAAGTGTTGATTTAATGAATTTCGCTCAAAAAGCAGTGAGACGAAAGTTGAAAGAGGATGCCTTGTATAATCACTATCGAACAAAATATGGATCTGTTCCTATAAGGGCGATTCGAGAGTTTTTGAAATGTATGAAATTTACTAAACCATACTTGAAGGAGATTCACTGTCCAGTTTTTATTGCACAAGGAATGCAGGATGGAATGGTGCCATACAAAACAGTACATTATCTGGACAAAGAAATACCAGTTGATGCGGAGATTATATATTTCCATGATTCAAAGCATCTAATTTGTCTGGGTGAGGATAAAGATGTCGTTATTAATGCTGTCTATCAATTTTTGTTAAAGTAAGACTGCGGTTAACGAGCGCGTGCTCTCGAAGACAAAGTAAAGCGAAAATAAGAAAAAGTGTCTTCGAGAACAAAAAACAGAGGCTAGGGCACCTCTGTCTAATTGTGTTCAATCGTGATTTTCATTTTTCGTTTTCTCCGGGTGCTGGCGATGAAAAGGAGCAGGCCGAAGATGACAATCGTTCCTCCTAGCCACTGGGACCAGGTGATCAGTTCGTTTAGTATGATGTAAGCTAATAAGGAGGCGCCGATTGGTTCAAATAAGATCCCCATTGAAATAACGGATGTGCTCACCCATTTTAGTGCCCAGTTAAGCAAATTGAGTCCTAGAATCGTTGGAACGATGGCTAGAGCAAGGAAAATCAACCATTCATTTGGCTCATAACCTGTTAAAGGGTTCGAGACAGAGAGGTTATAGGCAATAATCGTTAATGCTCCGATACTGTATGCTATGAACGTATAGCTCATCACGGAAAGTTTTGTCCACACACCTTGACCAAGTAAAAAGTAAATCGTAATAAACATAGCTCCTAGCAAAGCCAGAAAGTCTCCATAAAGGGCTTCACCAGCTATCTGGAAATCTCCCCATGCAATAATAACACTGCCAAAAATGGCAATCAGCATACTAATCACTGTACCGGCAGAAAAACGTTCATGAAAGAACAGATAGGTACCGATAAAGGCGAAGATAGGTTGTAAGGTCACGATTACAGTAGAACTGGCCACAGATGTATACTGAAAGGATTCGAACCAGACGATATAATGAATTGCCAAACTGATACCAGCAACAATCGTGAGTATCCATTCTCTTTTGGCTAATTTTCTTAATTCATCTCTTCTTTTGAAAAGAATATATGGTAACAATAAAATTGCTGCGAATAACAAGCGGTAATTGGCTGTTACTGCCGAAGGGACTTCTGCGGCTAATTTTACAAGTACCGCAGCTGTAGAAACGGAGATTACACCGATGATAATCGCTATATATGGAATGAATTGCTTATTCACAACATCACCTACAATATTAAAAAATCAATCTTTTTCTTAAGTATAACAATTATTTTAAGAAATCCTAATAATATCTATCCAGTATAAACGCAATTGTTTGAAACGATACGAAATATTATATAGAATTAAAATGAAGAGTGTGTTATGATGTAATAATCCATTGAGTGGTCATTTATAAGCCTCTTCCAAATGTGGAGGAAGGCTTTTTTCATTGTTATTCGTATGTATCTTAGTCAAAGTCAAGATTTATTACGATAACGGCATTTATAAAGTGAAACCTATCAGGGTGTTAGCACCTGAAAAAGGGTAGCTTATCCTACTTTTTTGCAACTTTTTTTAATGTAGATAGTATAACTTGGATACACTGATAATAACGACGAAAAAATGATAATAAAGATGAGATTTATATAGTGAAAAAAGGAGTAGAAATTAATAGTGACAAATTTTAATCAATTAGGTATTTCAGCGTCAATTATGAAAGCATTAGAGAAAATGGGTTTTGAAGAGGCAACACCAATTCAAGCTCAGACGATTCCATTAGGGATGGAAGGTAAAGACGTTATTGGCCAGGCGCAAACGGGTACTGGTAAAACGGCTGCCTTCGGTATTCCAATGATCGAAAAAATTGACCCTAACGAACGTAAAATTCAAGGGTTGATTGTTGCACCTACAAGAGAATTAGCGATACAGGTGTCAGAAGAAATGCATAAACTAGCGAAGTTCAAAGGTGTTCGTACATTACCTGTGTATGGTGGTCAACACATGGAACGCCAAATTAAAGCGTTAAAGGATCGTCCACATATTGTAGTAGCCACTCCAGGCCGGTTATTAGACCACTTACGTCGTCGTACTATTCGTGTCGATCAAGTACACACTGCTGTACTTGATGAAGCGGATGAAATGTTGAACATGGGCTTTATCGATGATATTCGTGATATCTTAAAGGCGATTCCGGAAGAGAGACAAACTTTATTGTTCTCAGCAACTATGCCAAAAGAAATTCGTGATATTGCAGCAACATTGATGAAGCAACCAGAAGAGGTAAAAGTAAAATCAAAGGAAATGACGGTTTCGAATATCGATCAATTCTTTGTAGAAGTACATGAGAAACAGAAATTCGATACCTTGACAAACTTGTTAGATATTCATGTTCCAGAATTAGCGATTATTTTTGGACGTACCAAAAAACGTGTCGATGAGTTGACGGAAGGTTTGCAAGCACGTGGTTTTCGTGCAGAAGGAATCCATGGTGATCTAACCCAAGGTAAACGGACATCCGTTTTGAAAAAGTTTAAATTCGGTCGTATTGAAATTCTCGTAGCAACCGACGTAGCTGCACGTGGATTAGACATTTCTGGGGTAACCCATGTATACAATTTTGATATTCCACAGGATCCAGAAAGCTATGTGCATCGTATCGGACGTACAGGTCGTGCTGGTAAGATGGGTGAGGCAATTTCCTTTATTACACCAAGAGAAATGCCACATTTGCATTTAATTGAAAAAGTTACAAAAAGTAAAATGAAACGTATGACAGCACCTAGTTATGATGAAGCAAAACGAGGTCAACAACAGCTGACAGTACAAAAATTAATAAAAACAATTGAAAAGAAAGAACTTCAAGATTACCGTGAGACAGCTAGCGAAATTCTAGACGAATACGATTCTGCAACAGTTGTCGCAGCGGCATTAAAAATGCTAACCAAAGAAAGAAGACAAACACCAGTTACCTTAACATCTGTTCAACCGGTAAGTGTTAAAAAAGGAAACAATAAAGGTAATAACAAAAAATTCAGAAATGATAAACGCGGATTTGGTCGTAAAGGCAAACAGGGAGGCGGCCGCAACCGCAAATTCCAAAACAAACGTAATAATAATAAAAGATAAGAAAAGCACAGAGCGCCCGCTTAAAAACGTAGCGGCTGGAGCTAATCAACTGAGATAAAGGAATCACTGAGAAAAGCGAACCGATGATGACTTATCGTAGGGCGATTCGTGAAGTCGCCTAGTTTTTGGGCGCTCGGAGCTAGACATCTGCGCAAATTTTATACTTTCCTTACATTAAAAAAAGTCCGTTGCAAACCATGCAACGGACTTTTGCTATACACTTAATCCCACACTACACTAAAAATATCGCAACGATTGCTAAAATAGGAATACCTAACACTGTCATATAGCCAATAAAGGAAAGTGATTTTACATAGCTGAGTTCTTCTGCGTTTAAGCTGGATGCTACTTCCATCACTTCTGCTTTTGTTTTTTGAATTTGAAGCAGACTGAAAATGATGACAGCTAAAATAATGAGTAAAGGTAAAAGTAAGCTAGCGGTGGATAAGTTTTCCTCACCCATAAACATAAATCCTAAAATAATTAGAAATATCGGAACTGCTTCGATTAAACCAACTTGAATAAAAAAGCGAATTTGATCTTTTTGCAAACCTTTAAAGTGAAATTCATTTCGTTTAATCCGATAAGATAATCCTTTCATTAATCGCTTAAAGGCAAATAAAATACCTAATCCTGCGATAATGGATGATACGGTAAACAACCAAACTGCTGTCAAAATACATTCTCCTTTCGGTTAAAATAGAGTGGAAATGAATCCGAGTAAAACTAATGCGATCAATATACCAAATAAAACTGGCTTCAAATAAGGTTTGTAACGATAACGTTTTTTGTTCCAACGATTAGGATCAAATCCGATATCGTCATCTTTTACTTTGCGTCTATTTTTCCATGGAGAGAATGGTTGTGTATTTCTCAAGATAACAGGACCGAGTGCAAACCCGGCAATAAATCCGAATAGATGACCTGCGACATTAATGTTTGCTCGGAAAAAGGTCATCACTAATCCGATTACAGAAATGATTAAAATTAGTCGCGCGTTTTGGGGATCAATTAATCTTTTTTCAAAAAAGACCATGAATAAATATAACCCGAATAACCCGAAAATTGCACCTGAGGCTCCAACGTGTGTGTACATAGGATTCGGTTCAACAATATAAGTAAGAATATTTGCAGCAATACCGGCAGTAAAATAAACAATTAAAAACTTTACTTTCCCAAGCATTTGTTCTAATGCTGGCGCAAATAAAATCAGTGAAAAGGAATTAAATAGGATATGACCGAAACCAGCATGCAAAAATATTGGCGTAACTAATCGCCAATATTCACCTTGGCTAATCATCAAATTCCAACCGATGCCCGTTGTATAAATCCATTCCCCTAAACCAGGCACTATCCCAACGACAAGCCAAATAATGACTTGAAACGCAATAATCGCTGAAACAACCGGATAAAAATGTAGAAAATCCCGAAAGCTTTCCGTACGTAAAAACATAGCATTCTCCCTTTTATGGTTAATTGCTTATATTTTAGCACAACTGTAAATGATATGGACAGTAGAATTAACCATTTTAATTATCACCGTAATTAGGCTATACTTACCATATAAAATGGAGTTGATCTAAATGATAAAAGGAATCGGAATTGATATTATAGAGTTGCGACGAATAAAAGAAATAGTAGAACGTCAACCGAAAATGTTGGATCGAATATTAACCAATGCAGAAAAGCAATCGTTAGAGAATCTTCAATCGAATAAAAGAAAAATAGAATTTATCGCTGGAAGATTTGCAGCGAAAGAAGCTTTTTCAAAAGCAAGAGGAACTGGGATTGGACCATTAAGTTTCTTAGATATTGAAATTATCAATCAAAAAAATGGAGCACCTGTTTTGCAATCAAAAGTTTTAAATGCTGAGACATGCTTCGTATCAATCTCTCACAGCGATGATTATGCAGTGGCACAAGTAATAATTGAAAGTGAATCTGCATATTAAGAGAGTTTGTCTCATACTATTTTAGTGCGGGTAGGAGGGAACAAGATGTACATCGTAACCGCGGAAGAAATGTACGAAATAGATCGTTATGCGATTGAAAAAGGGGGAATCGAGGGCAAGGTTCTAATGGAAAATGCCGGATCACAAGTAGCCCAGCACATCATTCAAAGCTATGATAACAATCAGAAGGTGGCAATCGTAGTTGGCAGTGGAAATAATGGCGGTGATGGTTTTGTTATTGCCCGCTACTTAGCGGAATATAGTTATGATGTCTCGGTTTTTCAATTAGTAGCAGATCATAAAATTAAAGGTGATGCAGCCTTTCACAAAGCATTGTGGTTAAACACGTCAGACAAGCTGGTCCATGTGACAGACTCGCATCAGTTAAAGCAAAGATTAGTAGATTGTGATATCGTTATTGATGCAATTCTGGGGATAGGTGTTTCTGGAGCAATTCGTGAGCCAATCCGGAGTATGATCGACGTCATTAATCATTTACCAGTCGAGAAAATTTCGGTTGACATTCCGAGTGGTTTGCCGGCAAATGATGGGCTGGAGGTTGATCTTGCTATTCATGCAGATCAAACATATATCATTGAAGCTCCAAAAGAAACGGCTTTTTGTGAAAAGACCAGCATCTACTATGGCAAATGGGAAACGGTAAAAATCGGTATACCACAGATGGCTTATGCCAAGCATGCATCGAAACAAAGATGGTGCATAAAAAATGTCCGTGCTACTTTTCCGAAACGCGAAAAGTATGCTCACAAAGGATCTAATGGCAGGGGATTAGTGATTGGTGGTCAGCAAACGATGCCGGGAGCAATTGTGTTAGCTGCCAGAGCAGCACTCCGGTCAGGTGCGGGGCTGGTAACTGTTGCTACAATCAAGGAGAATCTCCCGATTGTAGCAAGTAGTTGTATCGAAGCCACGTATCACCTTTTGCCAAACTTAACGGACCGATTAACAGACCGTGATCTCGAAGCCTTTGAAAAAATAGATGCTATCACATTTGGCATGGGGATAGGACGTGATGACTCTCAGTTGCTATCTGATTTGATTGAAAAACTAGACAAGCCACTACTAATAGATGCAGATGGTCTGTATCATGCAAAGCCATTATTGGAAACACTGTTGCAGCACAAGTCGCCAATTGTGGTTACACCACATTATGGAGAAATGGCTATGCTGACAAATAAAACTGTTCCAGAAGTAAAACGGTCGCCTTTTTCTATCTCTCGGCAGTTTGCTGAAAAGTATCAAGTCTATGTCGTGTTAAAAGGCAAGCACACTATTATTACAGCACCGAATGGTGAGCAAATTGTCAGCGACCAAGGGAATGCCGGTTTAGCAAAAGGTGGAACAGGAGACGTTTTGTCAGGGATTTTACTCACCATGATTATGCAGCATGAAGAATTGCTGCCTGCTCTTGCAAATGGCTGTTATCTCCATGGTACATCAGCAGATTATCTGGTGGCAGCTAATCACACAGAGAGGGATTTATTAGCTACCGATGTGATTGAAGGACTATCGCAAGTATTTCGTACATTATCTTAACGTGTGATCGTGTTCCCTTTGTCCACTTGAGATGAGACAAAGGAGAGATGTCGCGATGAAAAAATATAAAAGTCTGGTAATTGGTATTTTATTGCTTATTGTGTTAACAGCGTGTGGGGAAAAGTCTAAGGACGATGTCGTAGAGAAACTGGAAGATATCGTGGAGAATATGAGCGCTTATCAATCACAGGCAATGATGACATTGGATACAGGAAAAGAAAAACAGGCATACCGGGTTGAAGTTTCCCACAAGAAAAAAGATTACTATCGTGTACTGTTAAAGAATGAGAATGATGAGGAAAGTAGCCAAATTATTTTACGCAATGACGATGGGGTGTTTGTATTAACACCAGCTTTAAACAAAAGTTTTAAATTTCAAAGTGAATGGCCGGAAAACAATAGCCAGCCATATCTCTTCCAATCATTAATACAAGACTTAGTCGATGACAGTGATGCTACTTTTACGGTGACAGACAGTTATTTTGTCTTTGAAACGAAAACAAGTTATGAAAGCAATAGTAACCTCCCATATCAAACCATTTATTTTGACAAAAAGACATACGAACCTGTGTTAGTCAAGGTATTGGACCATGATAAAAATCCGTTAGTTGAAGTAGAGTTTACAAACTTTGAGATAGATCCAGATTTACCGGAAAATACATTTGATATGGAAACTAATATGACGAGCAGTATTTTCGGAGTACCTGTAATGGCACAAGAAGATTTGCCATCACAATTAACTGTGCTTTATCCTTCTGAAAATCTAGGTTCAGAGCTGATCGAAGAGGATCAAATGGACGTCGAAAACGGTAAACGTGTGATGTTATCTTATGAAGGAGATAAAAATTTCACGATTATTCAAGAGACAGTAGACGTGCTCCCGACAAGTACAGCAGCTCCAGAAGTAGTAAATGGTGAACCAATTGATCTAGGTTTTACCGTTGGAGCACTTTCTGAGAATTCATTACAATGGCATTACCAAGGTGTTAATTATTATGTCGCAAGTGAACAATTAACAAAAGAGGAAATGAAAGAAGTAGCAAGATCCATGTCAACAGAAGACGCGATGAAATAAGCGAAAGGCAGACTTTTCAAGAAGTCTGCTTTTTTCTGTATCAGCATAAGAATCTGCAGAGAATCCATAAACTACGAAGTAAAGTAGATATGAACACCCCCTCTAATTCCTGGAAGCGCCGTTCTGTTCCGAGGAAAAGATCTTCTCTTCCGGGGATAAATGCCTATATCCAGGGAAGCGGAGGAAATATCCCCGGAACAGCAAAGGGTATCCCCGGAAGCGCCGTTCTGTTCCGAGGAAAAGGTCTTCTCTTCCGGGGATAAATGCTTATATCCAGGGAAGGGGAGGAAATATCCCCGGAACAGTAAAGGATATCTTCGGAAGCTCTGCTCTGTCTAAACAGAACTTTCACTAGTTCACAGTTTGTATCGAATATGCGTTGATTAAGGATATGCCGTGTGTAACCTGGTCTGTTTTATTTATACCCTTTTTGCTTTAAATGGTTTATAATGGATTGCGTTAGACTCAAACGAAATGAAGGGGTATCAACATGGAGCAAAAATTTTACCGTGATTCTTGGGTAGAAGTGAATTTGGATCATATTATATATAATATACAGCAATTAAAGAATAAATTAGCAGATAAAACGAAAATCTATGCAGTAGTGAAAGCAAACGCATATGGGCATGGGGATATGGAAGTGGCCAATGCAGCACTTAATGGAGGTGCAACAAGGCTCGCTGTCGCTATTCTAGATGAAGCATTGCGCCTACGACAAGGAGGTATTACAGCTCCTATTTTAGTTATGGGATGGATCCGTCCAGAAGATGCCAAAATTGCTGCGAAATATGATATTACTGTTACTTGTTATCAGAAAGAATGGCTAGAGGAAGTGCAAAAGCTCACCCTTCCAAAACCACTCACGGTTCATCTTAAATGGGACACTGGCATGGGGCGTATTGGTATTCGGACAGAACAGGAATTATTAGAAATCATCCCGTTTCTTCAACATGAAAATATTTATTTAGAAGCAATCTTCACCCATTTTGCCACTGCTGATGAAGAAAAACTAGAGCACTTTGAAAAACAATTAAACCTGTTCGATAAACTATGGACTATCTTTCAAAACAATTGGCCACAACATAAGGTGATGGTGCATACGGGAAATAGTGCAGCAAGCATGCGTTTTCCAGAAAAAATGGTTGACTTTGTCCGTTTTGGTATCAGCATGTATGGACTGTATCCCTCACCAGTTGTTAAAACAGAAAAGCCGATTGAGCTAAAGTCAGCACTTGCATTACACAGCCGCTTAATCCATGTAAAAAAAGTAGACAAAGGAACACCGATTAGTTATGGGGCGACATATTTAGCAAACGAGGAGGAGTGGATTGGCACGGTCCCGCTTGGATATGCAGATGGTATTCGTCGAGCCTTACAAGGTGCACAAGTTTTAGTTAATGGTGAACGGTGTACCATTGTCGGTCGGATTTGTATGGATCAATTGATGGTTCGATTAACCAAGCCTGCTAAAGTAGGAGATAAAGTAACATTAATAGGTTCACAAGGTGGAGAAAGTATCGAGATGGACGAATGGGCAGCACATTTGGACACGATTAATTATGAAATTGCTTGTATGATAAGTTATCGAGTTCCAAGAATATATTCATAATAATTAAAAAAATAGTCGGTAAGACAAGATAATTCTTCAATCTTCTGGTAATACTGAAGATATATTGTAGAAAAAAACGAAAAATTATCAAAAACCCCTTTGCAATGCCTGTTTCGGAATGGTATGATTATATTGGATTATCATTTTAGGCTTGTCAATGTTGGTGGAGGTGTATGGTTTTGTCTGAAGACTTACAAGAAGTTGCTGTGAGATTACCTAAAAACCTATTGAATGAGGTGGATGGCTTGATGAAAAGTGAAGATAGCAATTTAAGTGATTTTATTTGCCAGGCAACTAAGACGTATTTACGTGAAACGAAGAAACGCCATATCCAAGAATCGATGCAACGTGGTTATATGGAAATGGCAAAAATCAATTTGAATATTGCTTCAGAAGCTTTTCAAGCGGAAGAGGAGGCAGAAAACACCCTAGAGCGCTTAGTGAGCGGGGTGTAGGTCTTGATTGTAAAAAGAGGCGACGTATACTTCGCCGATCTCTCCCCTGTTGTGGGATCTGAACAGGGCGGTGTACGTCCTGTATTAGTTTTGCAAAATGATATTGGAAACCGTTTCAGTCCCACTGTTATTGTTGCGGCCATCACTGCTCAGATTCAAAAGGCTAAATTGCCAACACATGTCGAAATTGATGCTGAAAGATATGGTTTTGAACGGAATTCAGTTATTTTATTGGAACAGATTCGTACGATCGACAAACAACGATTAACAGATAAAATAACTCAATTGGACAATAACATGATGGAACGGATAGATAGAGGGTTAGAAATTAGTTTGGGCTTAACTGATTTCTAATCCTCTATCTTCAAAACACCCTTGCTTTTAGGAATAGAAGCAAGGGTGTTTTTGGCGAAAAACAGTAAAAAATGACCATTTTTGTAATCGTATAAATGATATTAATCGAAAATCAAACTATTTTATTGTAAACTGTTATATACAAAAGAAAATAGTGGAGGTTGGAACAATGCCAGAAACATTACGAAGAATCGTAATAGAGAACAGTGATGTAATTTCTAAAAATTGGTTAGATGATATAACAGAAAAACGTAAATCTGACTACACTTCAACTATATCGGATAACTTGTACCACACTACTAATCAAGAATTCATCAATGTTATTTTTTCTAGTATTAACCGTCAAGGCGATACAGGGGAAATGGACGATTTTGCTGAACGCCTCATAAATCTCGGCTGGCCATTAAGTTATATTACAGATGGTCTGCAAACATTTAGAAGAGTAACAATAGATTTTATTTTAAGTCAATCTGAGCTAGTAGATACAGAGGAATTCTCGCGTATTTTAAATATTGTTGAAAATTGGGTAGAACCAATTATCAATCAACTTGTAAATCAATATTCTGGAAGCTGGGAACACACTGTTTCGTTGCAGAGAATGGCGCTGCAGGAATTGTCTGCTCCACTTATTCCTGTCATGGACAATATTACCGTCATGCCATTAATTGGAACGGTCGACACAGAGCGTGCCAAATTAATTATGGAGAACCTTTTAGAAGGAGTAATGAAACATAATTCTGAAGTTGTATTGATCGATATTACCGGTGTACCAGTTGTTGATACAATGGTAGCACACCATATCATTCAAGCAGCAGAAGCTGTGCGTTTAATTGGAGCAACTTGTATATTAGTAGGTATCCGTCCAGAAATCGCTCAAACTATTGTAAATTTAGGTATCGATCTAAGTAAATTTCCGACAAAGAGTTCCTTAAGGAAAGGATTTAATACGGCATTAAAATTGACTAACCGTGAAATAGTTGATTTAGATAATTCTAAAGAAGAAGATATAACCAAAATCATTGACTCAATTAAATAGGGAGGTGCTTAATATGAGAATACCAATTTTAAAGCTACAAAATTATTTATTGGTATCCATCCAAATCGATCTTGATGACCAAACTGCGATTGACTTTCAAGAAGATCTGCTTAATAAAATACATAAAAGTGGCGCATCGGGTGTGGTCATCGACTTAACCTCTGTTGATATCATCGATTCCTTTATTGCAAAAGTGTTAGGTGACGTTGTATCTATGTCAGACTTAATGGGTGCAAAAGTAGTGTTAACTGGTATTCAGCCTGCGGTTGCGATGACTTTAATCGATTTAGGAATTCATTTACAGAACGTTCCTACAGCACTTGATTTAGAACAGGGGCTGATTAAACTTCGCCAGGAACTGGAGGAGTAGTCATGATAACAAAATCAAGTGTACAAATTAATAAAGAATGGGATATTGTAGGAGCGAGACAGATGGGGAGAGAACTGGCTAGGGATCTAGGATTCGGTACTGTAGATCAAGCCAGAATCGCTACTGCAATTTCTGAACTAGCTCGTAACATCTATTTATATGCTGACAAAGGTAAAGTAGCTTTTGAAATAGTGGAAGATATGAATAAAAAAGGAGTGAAAATTATCGCTTCTGATCAAGGGCCAGGAATTAATGATCTAAGTAAGGTAATGGAAGATGGCTTTTCTACTTCTGGTGGGCTTGGTGCCGGACTTCCTGGTGTTAAAAGATTGATGGATCATTTTGACGTTTTGTCTGAGCCAGGTAAAGGAACGACCATAACTACGATCAAATGGGTTCGATGAGCTAGAATATTAGAATAACTGATTAATAGAAGATTCAATTTACCCCTATACCAAAATGACAATGAAGTTTAAAAATTAGTAGTAATCATATTTAGGAGGTAATGAGATGGAACCCTATAAGTTCGATGTCAACAACTATCGCAATTTATTAAAAAAATATATAGCGTCTCAAGACGAAAAGTCATTGTATCAAGCTGAACAATTTAGTAAGTTATCGATGAAACATAATATATCTCCTGAGGAAATTATTAATGTGCATATACAAGCATTAAAAGAATTATATCCTGATCTACCAACAGAGATAGACTCTTCTATGAACTTCCTTTTAGAAACAATGATTTCGTATGGGTTAGCTTATCAGGAGTTTCAGTCCTTAAGAGAAAAACAAGGAGAGCTAGAGTCGGAAATCTCAATTGCTGCTAATATGCAACAGACTCTACTTTCAACAACGAAACCGGATATAAAAGGCATGGATATAGGTGCGATTAGTGTACCTTCTCATCAAATGAATGGTGATTACTATCATTTTGTAACGGATGAATCTAATAATCTCGGTGTTGCGATTGCTGATGTCATCGGAAAAGGCATTCCTGCAGCATTAGCGATGTCTATGATCAAATATTCCTTAGATAGTTTTCCGGAAACAATGAGAAACCCTAGTGTCATACTGGAGAATTTAAACCGTGTGGTAGAGCGTAATGTGGACACTAGCATGTTTATCACGATGTTTTATGGATTATTTAATCATGAAACAGGCTCATTACAGTTTTCTTCGGCTGGTCATGAGCCAGGGTTTTATTACTGCGCAACTAAAGATCAATTTTATGAACTCACTACTAAAGGCTTAGTGTTAGGTGTTTCTGATCAGGCAACCTATGAAGAGTTAGAGATTACTATGAAGCCTGATGATATGGTTGTATTGTTAACAGACGGTGTGACGGAATGCCGGATCGGAGAACGGTTTATTGAAACAGAAGAAGTGCTCGAAGTGATTCGTCAATATATGCACCTCCCTGCGCAAGAAGCGGTAGAGTCAGTATATCGTCATTTTGAACGTTTACAGGATTTCCAGTTAAGAGATGACTTTACACTTATCTTCTTAAAAAGATAGTTTATCGTGCAAAGAAATAGGGAATGGTGAACTGTAAGCCAAAAACCAACATTATGACATGTCTTAACTATCATTCAATAGATGACAAATATGTATGACTGAAAACTTACAGAATGACGAGGAGGTAACCGTTTTGAACTTAAATATTGATCGTAATGATAATGGTGAAACACAAGAGTTAAAATTAGCAGGGGAGATTGATGCCTATACCGCTCCCCAACTAAAAGAAGCTCTTTTGCCATTAACCAAGGCGGAAGGAACGACGGTTATTGTTGATTTAGAGGGCGTTAATTATATGGATAGTACGGGACTAGGAGTATTTATCAGTGCGCTGAAGTCCACCAAAGAATACAATAGTGACTTACGATTAGTCGCATTACAAGATCGTGTTAGACGATTATTTGAAATTACTGGATTAGATAGCATTATTTATATTGACTCAACGGTACGAGGTGGGAAATAATATGGAATCCTTTGACTTCATTGAAATGAAAGTGCCAGCAAGGGCAGAATATGTAGGAGTAGTGAGGTTAAGTACATCAGGTATTGCCAATCGAATGGGTTTTAGCTACGAAGAGATTGAAGACTTAAAAGTAGCTATATCAGAAGCACTGTCAAATGCCACCGAACATGCATATAAAACGGAAGACGACGGGGAGGTAACTATTGGTTTTGGTGTTTATCAAGACCGTTTAGAAGTCATGGTTGCAGACCGTGGAGGTAGTTTTGATCTGCAAAAAGTCAAAAAAGATATTGGACCTTATGAAAGTAATCAATCCATTGAAGATTTGCGAGAAGGAGGCTTTGGCCTATTTCTTATTGAAGCTCTGATGGACAAGGTAGAGATCAAAAATGATTATGGTGTGATTGTTTTAATGACCAAATACCTCCATGAAAATGAGGTGGATATTAATGACGACCAAATCTCGACCACACAATAATCGTGAGGATGAGATTTACCAGTGGATTCGTGCTTTTCAAGAGAACCCTGAGGATCAAGCGATACAAGAGAAAATTGTCTTAACATATGAAAAACTGGTGAAATCTCTGGCTCGAAAATATGCCAAAAATGAAACGATTTACGAGGATCTCGAACAAGTTGGGATGTTAGGGCTCTTAGCAGCTATTAGAAGATACGATCCAGATGTAGGTAAATCTTTTGAATCGTTTGCTATCCCTACGATTATTGGAGAAATTAAACGTTTTATTCGTGATAAAACATGGAGTGTACATGTTCCCAGAAGAATTAAAGAGTTAGGACCAAAGATCAAAAAGGCAACGGAAGCCCTAACAACAGATAATCAAAAATCTCCTTCCATTAAAGAGATCGCTGAATATATAGGAGTAACTGAAGAAGAAGTGCTTGAAACGATGGAAATGAGTCAAAGTTACAATGCGTTATCGGTTGATCGAAAAATTGAGGCGGATGCAGATGGTAGTGAAGTATCGATATTGGATTTAGTCGGCAATCAAGAGTCTGGATATGAAGATGTAGACCGGCAATTGTTGCTTGAAAAAATAATGCCTATCTTAAATGAACGAGAAAAGGAAATTCTTCGATATACTTATTTTGAGAATAAGAGCCAGAAAGAAACTGGAGAATTATTAGGAATATCACAAATGCATGTATCAAGAATTCAACGTCATGCATTGAAAAAACTGCGTGAAGCACTACAAGCTGAGAATATGGAGGCCATTCGTTAATGCAAAGTAGTCATCAAGTAGAAGTGTCTGTTTTTCAAAAAGCTAAAAAAGGTAATTATTATTGTGGAGACAGCTATTTCTACCATGAGTCTGACGATAAGTTTATCTGTGCACTAGCTGATGGTCTTGGCAGTGGTGAATTCGCAAAAGAATCATCGCAAATTGTGATGGAAGTGATTCGTAATAATAAAGATGATTCTGTGGCGTCGATGATGAGAAAAAGTAATGAAAAGTTAGTGGGAAAACGCGGTGTCGTCTTAGGAATTCTACAAATAGATTTGCAATCGAAAGATTATGCCTATTCATCGATCGGAAATATAGGTTTAATGACGATAACTACTAATTCGATTAAAAAAAGAAATATTCCGCAGGCTGGCTACTTAAGTGGATATGACAGACCGTTCAAAGTGATGACAGACAAGCTTGAACAAGGTATGATTTTTGTCATGTTCTCTGATGGTATAACATCTAAAGAAATATCTAATTCGTATTTTCTCCACCAAGAAGTAGATCATATAACAGACACCTTTGCTTATCTATATCAACAAAAACTAGATGACGATACTACCCTAATTGCCATAAAATACAACGAGGAATCCCGTTAAATAACGGGGTTCCTTTTTAGTTTATATAAATTGTATAATGGTGCAATATCATTCTTTTGGGGTGTAAAATCGGTGTTGTGGAGAAATGGTCTTTTCAGGTTTTATGTGAACTAACCAATTCTTTTTGTTAAAATAAAGAAGGATTAGTATGAAGGAGGAAACGCTTTGGTAAATAGTGAAGAATATATACCATTAATTAATGCAGTTACTGATAGGACAAAAATTAATCAAAAAGCAGTAAAAAGTGTTATTCAATTATTAGAGGAAGGTAATACCGTCCCATTTATAGCGCGTTATCGGAAAGAGATGACAGGCTCCCTAGATGAAGTGCAAATTAAAGATATTCAAGACGCATGGAATTACGTCAATACATTAGCTGACCGTAAACAAGAAGTGATCAGACTAATCGATGAACAAGGAAAACTAACAGAAGACTTACAAAAGGAAATAGAACAAGCAACACAATTACAGAAAGTAGAAGACTTGTATCGTCCATATAAACAGAAGCGCCGGACAAGAGCAACGGTCGCCAAAGAGAAGGGCTTAGAGCCATTAGCTGAAACTATCTATAACCAACAAAATATCGATTTGGCCCAAGCATCTGAGTTTTTATCAGAAGAACATGAATTACATACGATTGAAGATGTCCTTGCGGGTGTTCAAGATATCATTGCCGAATGGATAGCAGATGAACCGAAATACCGTGAACACATTCGTAAGCTAACACACCAAAAAGGACTCATTACTTCCAAAGCGAAGAAGCCAGAGTTGGATGAGAAAAAAATCTTTGAAATGTATTACGAGTATAGTGAAGCAGTTAGTAAAATAGTTTCACACCGAATCTTAGCACTTAATCGTGGTGAAAAAGAAGATGTGCTAAAGGTATCGATTGAACCGCCAACAGATGGTGTACTTGAGTACCTTCAAAAACAAGTAATTCAAAAAGATGCAACTGCACAGATAAAAGAATTTATCATTCAAGTAATAGAAGATAGTTATAAGCGATTAACACAACCATCAGTTGAAAGAGAAATTCGCTCTGCTTTATCAGATGGAGCCGAAGAACAAGCAATCGATATTTTCTCTAAAAACTTGAAGAACTTATTATTACAGCCGCCATTAAAAGGTAAATATGTTTTAGGAGTTGACCCGGCATTTCGAACAGGGTGTAAATTAGCGGTTGTTGATGATACAGGGAAGGTAAAAGCGATTGATGTGATGTACCCGACAGCTCCAAAAAATGATACGGTAGGTGCAGAGAAAAAGGTTATCAAATTTTTGAAGGAATTCCCAGTGGAATTAATTGCGATTGGTAATGGAACAGCATCAAGAGAAACAGAGCAATTTATCGCAGGTGTGATTGATAAACATCAGTTGGACATTGCGTATATCATAGTTAATGAAGCAGGAGCAAGTGTATATTCCGCATCCAAATTAGCACGTGAAGAATTTCCTGATTTACAGGTGGAAGAAAGAAGTGCGGTATCAATTGCGAGACGTATTCAAGATCCATTAGCAGAGTTAGTAAAAATAGAGCCGAAAGCAATCGGTGTTGGACAATATCAACATGATGTCAGTCAAAAAAGGCTAACAGAATCATTAACATTTGTTGTTGAAACAGCAGTTAACCAAGTTGGAGTTAATGTAAATACTGCTTCTTCATCTTTGTTACAATATGTATCAGGGTTAAATAAGACGGTGGCAAATAACATTGTGAAATATCGTGATGAACATGGAAAATTCACTAATCGAAAACAATTAAAAGACATACCTAGACTAGGGAATAAAACATATGAACAAAGTATCGGATTCTTACGAGTAGTCGATGGGGAAGAACCATTAGATTGTACCCCGATTCACCCGGAATCATATGCAGCAGCAAAACAGATTCTAACAGAAGTGAATTGTTCGGTTAAAGACTTAGGAACGGAACAATTGAAGGATTTAGTTAATCAGTTAGACAAAAAAGCGTTAGCTAATTCATTAGAAATTGGTTTGCCAACTTTAGAAGATATTTTGAAGGCATTAGCTAGTCCAAATCGAGATCCTCGTGACGATTTACCAAAACCACTATTAAAGAAAAATGTATTATCGATGGAAGACCTTCAAAGTGGTATGGAACTTCAAGGAACTGTTCGAAATGTAGTCGATTTTGGTGTGTTTGTCGATATCGGAGTAAAGCAAGATGGATTGGTTCATATTTCGAAAATGTCCAATGAGTTTGTAAAGCATCCCATGGACATTGCCTCTGTAGGTGATGTGATCACGGTATGGGTAGATCAAGTAGATCATGAAAAGCAACGGATTGCCTTAACCATGATTCCATCTTAAAGAAAATATGCTAACCATTTATATTTCCCTTGTGCAGTAAAAAAAGAGAGTAAAGGGTACTTTTCCGGTGCCTTTTACTCCGCTTTATTTTGCTCTTTGTCACAGTAGAAAAACCAGCATTGATTTAATAAACGAATTTGATACTTGTTTTTATGAAGGAATGCGCCTGCTAATTGTCTTTTTAACCAATTAGGCATGTTAATCATCCTTTAATTAATGATGTTGTTTTATGTTATGTAATATGATAGATAGGTGTGAACGCATGGAAATGATGACACAAAATGAATTGGAGAAGCTTACAAAAGATATATCTAATGAAGTATTTAACAAACCATTCATTGATGAGGTACGTTTTAATAATCGATTAAGAACAACGGGTGGTCGTTATATACCAGCTAAACGAGTAATTGAATTAAATCCTAAGTATTATCAGGAATTAGGATATGATGAGTTTGTTGGTATTATTAAACATGAATTATGTCATTACCATCTTCATATAGAAGGAAAAGGATATCAACACCGTGATCCTGAGTTTAAACAACTTTTAAAAGTAACGAATTCTCCAAGGCATTGTAATCCCTTGCCGTCTATGAATAATGATTTTAAATATCAATATCAATGTTCCTCTTGTTACCATGTATATAAACGACGAAAAAGAATCAATGTAAAAAGGTATCGTTGTGGGAAGTGCAGAGGTGAATTATCATTGGTTCAAAATAAATAAAAAAAATTGATAATCCTATTGACTAAGATGCAAACAATATGATAAATTATATTGGCGTCACTTTGAAAAGACGCTTGTCTTTGATTCGTGGCAACAACTGAAAAAATATTAAAAAACAGTTGACAATTTGATGTGATTATTATATTATATTTAACGTCGTCAACATGAATTGACTCATTATTCCACAGTAGCTCAGTGGTAGAGCAATCGGCTGTTAACCGATCGGTCGTAGGTTCGAATCCTACCTGTGGAGCCATGGAGAAGTACTCAAGTGGCTGAAGAGGCGCCCCTGCTAAGGGTGTAGGTCGCGTAAGCGGCGCGAGGGTTCAAATCCCTCCTTCTCCGCCATTAACACTTCAAATTAATGGCCCGTTGGTCAAGTGGTTAAGACACCGCCCTTTCACGGCGGTAACACGGGTTCGAATCCCGTACGGGTCATCCCATTTATATTAGAAAATTAATAGGTCCGGTAGTTCAGTTGGTTAGAATGCCTGCCTGTCACGCAGGAGGTCGCGGGTTCGAGTCCCGTCCGGACCGCCATTGTTGGGCTATAGCCAAGCGGTAAGGCAACGGTTTTTGGTACCGTCATGCGCTGGTTCGAATCCAGCTAGCCCAGCCATTTTTTTGACTAAAAATAACTTTAATCGTTCGTCTCTATGACGAATATACTATTCCAACTGCTTGATCGATTCTTCACAAAGTAGACCGGAATAAAATTAAATTAAATAAAGTAGATGTAGTTGAGGATGCTTCTACTGTTTCTCTGATTCTACTATATATGTAGTTTTTGAGGCAGAAAGTGAGCTACCCGTCGTGATTAGTATTGCATCAAGAGCCATTAGCTCAGTTGGTAGAGCATCTGACTTTTAATCAGAGGGTCGGAGGTTCGAATCCTCCATGGCTCACCATCTATATATTGAATTGCATGGATAACGAGCGGTCGTGGCGGAATGGCAGACGCGCTAGGTTGAGGGCCTAGTGGGAGGTAATCCCGTGGAGGTTCAAGTCCTCTCGACCGCATCAAAAAATAAATAAAAACTATTGACTTGGTCAAACGCATTGTGTTATATTAATAGATGTCGCTTTGATAAGCGCCCGTAGCTCAATTGGATAGAGCGT
>NZ_WJEB01000032.1:0-48313 GCF_010994085.1 Gracilibacillus saliphilus
GGAAAGGGAGTATTTTTCCGCAGCGACGAATCAGCAATTAACTTCAAAAGAATGGAAGAAAGCTATACTAAAGAGAATATTCACTAGTTCGCAGTCGTTATCTAGTATTGAATAAGAACTGGGGTAATGCTTGGTTTTTCTTAGTATCTTTATTTTCTGTCGAGGAAAGATAAGATTTAATGGCATTCAGATTGATAACATGATATCATTTGAAAGTGAAGAATATGACCGTGATAAGGAGAAGAATAAGTACATGAAACGAAGAACTGCGCGTGAGAAAGCATTACAAATTTTATTTTCATTGGATACTGAGGAATATGATTTGGCAACTACTATAGAACACACATTAGATGAGAACGAACACGACCCGTTTATATTAAATATGGTGCGCGGAGTTGCTGAAAACAAACAAGAGATTGACGAAAGAATCAAAGGTCATTTAGAGAAGTGGTCATTGGAAAGAGTAGCCCTAGTGGAAAGAACACTACTTCGTATGGCTGTATATGAATTATTTTATTTAAAAGATGCACCCGAAAGTGTGGTAATCAACGAAGCGATAGAGATTGCACATGTTTTCGGTGATGATAAATCAGGAAAGTTTATCAATGGTGTATTGTCAAAAATGATAAAATAAGGGGGAGCTATTGTGGCAGCAGAAGTTATTTATGGCAGTGAGTTAGCACAATCTTTAAGAGATGAAATGAAGGATGAAGTAACAGGCCTTCGTGACAAAGGGATTATTCCAGGATTAACCGTAGTTTTAATAGGTGATGATCCGGCTTCGAAATCATACGTAAGAGGTAAACAAAAAGCATCAGATTACGTCGGAGTTGATTCAGAATTAATGGAGTTACCGAAATCAACTACACAAGAAGAATTATTATCTCTCATTGATACATTAAATAAAAAAGATTCGGTCCATGGAATCTTAGTGCAGTTACCACTACCTGCACACATAGATGAGGAAGTCATCATTGAAGCGATTTCGCCTGAGAAGGATGTAGACGGTTTTCATCCCATAAGTATTGGTCGTATGATGACTGGAAAAGATACATTCTATCCTTGTACACCTTATGGTATTATTCAAATGATGAAATCAAAAAATATTTCGTTAGAAGGAAAGCATGCGGTTGTCATTGGAAGAAGCAATATTGTAGGAAAGCCAGTAGGACAATTGCTTTTAAGTGAAAATGCAACAGTTACCTATTGTCATTCCCGGACGAAAAATATGGAACAATACATAGGGTCTGCCGATATATTGATAGTGGCAGTGGGAAAAGCTCATTTTATCAATGGAGATCATATAAAAGAAGGTGCTATCGTGATCGATGTAGGTGTTAACAGAATTGAAGATGGATCACTTACAGGAGATGTTGACTTTGATTCTGCCAAAGAAAAAGCTAGTTATATAACACCAGTTCCAAAAGGTGTTGGTCCAATGACGATAACAATGTTAATGCATAATACAATTAAATCCGCTAAAAAAGCGAACGGATTATTATAAGTGTTTATTTAAAAAGTTGCCAAGAAAAAACCCATCAAATAAAAAATGTGTGCTTATCAGATGGTGGTGACTTTTTGAACAACCTCTTTAAGAATTAACTTGTGAAACAGCTTCAGTTATTTTAATATGGAAATAAAAGGTCATTCTTATCATTAGAATGACCTTTTATTGCAAAAGAATTCATTAAAAGGGATGATGTTGTGGAAGAAAAATATTTATCCGTGACTGCGTTAACAAAGTATATAAAAAAGAAATTTGACGTTGACAGACATCTTAATCATGTTTGGTTAAGGGGTGAGATATCGAATTTTAAGCATCATTCTAGAGGTCATATGTATATGACTATTAAAGATGATCATACAAGTATTCGTGCTGTCATGTTTCATAGACAAAATCAAGATCTTTCATTTCGACCAGAGGATGGAATGAAGGTTTTAATTACCGGCTATGTGAGTGTCTTTGAATCACAAGGCCAATATCAGTTATATATACAGGAATTACAACCCGATGGAATTGGTGCCCTTCATTTAGCTTTTGAACAATTAAAAGAAAAACTTTTAAAAGAAGGTCTATTTGATCCCATACATAAAAAGGCTTTACCAAAATATCCTCAGCATATTGCGGTATTGACTTCACCAACAGGAGCAGCTATCCGTGATATCTTAACAACAATGGAAAGACGCTATCCGCTTGCCAACATTTTAATTATTCCAGTATTAGTGCAAGGAAAACAGTCGGCAACCTCTATCGTGAATGGGATCAAAAAAGCAAATCAGATCGATGAACTTGATTTAATTATAGTGGGTAGAGGTGGAGGTTCTTTAGAAGAATTATGGTCTTTTAATGAAGAAGAAGTTGCCAGAGCAATCTTTCAATCTGAACTTCCGGTAATATCTGCTGTTGGTCACGAAACAGATGTAACTATAAGTGATATGGTGGCAGATTTACGTGCGCCGACTCCTACTGCAGCTGCTGAAATGGCTGTACCATCGCAATTAGAATTAATAGACAAGCTTAAGAAGATACGTCAGTTTTTGGAGAACAATACTCGAAATAAAATCGAGCGTTCCAGTGAAAAGTTGGTTTCGATTGAAAGTTCATACGTGTTCAAGTATCCTAGAAGATTAGTAGAAGAAAAAGAACAAAGGCTTGACAGGGCAGTGGATCAGTTGACGAAACAATTACATCGTACCCTTCAATCAAAAAATGATTATTTTAAATATTTGGATCAACGTTATCAGCGTCTCCATATCGATAAGCAGCTGGAAAAACAAAATGAACAGGTACAACATTTGTTAAAACGTTTATATCGAGCTAGCAATCAACAGATGGATCAAAAGAAAAATCTTTTTAGTAAGCATTTAGCACAATTAGATCTGTTAAATCCTACTCGCATTATGAGTAGAGGTTATTCGATTACATACTCTGAGGAAAATGATATTATTCGCAGTGTTGAACAGGTGGAAAAGGATCAATCATTATCCATCCAATTGTCAGACGGTATTGTAAAATGTCTAGCACAAGAAATCAGAAAGGGAGAGAATACATGAGTGAAACAAAGAAGGAATTATCATTTGAAGAAGCATTAGCGCAATTAGAATCGATTGTCAACAAGATGGAGGAAGGGGAAGTTCCGTTAGAAAAAGCAATGGAATATTATGCAGAAGGTTCCAGACTATCGAAAATATGCCATGATAAGTTAGTAAATGCCGAGAAACAAATGAAAGAAATATTACGTGAAGATAACGAACGTTCTAGCTTCGAAATCCAGGAGGAAAATTAAGTGGATCAATCATTGCAAAATTTGTTAGATAAAGAACAACAACAATTAAATAATGCTTTAACTTCTTATATTACAACACTCGATATACCTGATCGATTAAGAGAATCTGTTCTATATTCTATTGAAGCGGGAGGAAAAAGGTTACGTCCGCTTTTGATGAAACTAACTTGTACAGGGCTAGGTGGAGATCCGGAGAAGGTATATCCTGCTGCAGTAGCATTAGAAATGATTCACACGTATTCCTTGATTCATGATGATCTCCCTGCGATGGATGATGATACGTATCGCAGGGGACAACTTACTAATCATAAAAAGTTTGACGAAGCGACCGCTATATTAGCAGGAGATGGCTTGCTCACGAATAGTTTTCATGTCATTACAGCTTCAAATTTATATACCGATCAAGAAAAAGTTAGCATCATTACCAAATTATCGAAAGCAAGCGGTTTAGAAGGAATGGTAGCAGGGCAATATTTGGATATGGAAGCAGAAAATCAGACGATATCGATTTCGAATTTAGAAAGAATCCATCATTTAAAAACTGGAAGGCTTATTGCATTCGCAGTAGAAATTGGTGGATTCTTAGCAGGTGCCTCACTAGACAAAATGGAAACACTAAAGAAATTTGGTGATTACCTTGGTATCATATTTCAAATTCAAGATGATATTTTAGATATCGAAGGTGATCAGGAAATAATCGGTAAGCGCGTAGGCAGTGATGTTGATAATGAAAAAAGCACATATCCAAGCATACTTGGGTTAGAAGGAGCGAAACAATATAAAACGAAATATGTTAAAGAGGCAGTAAGATGCTTGCAAAAAGTCGGATTAGAAAATACTGATCTGGCTTTGATAAGTAGCTATTTAAGTGAGCGAAACCAGTAATAATATTGTGAAAAAACAAGAAACATGTTATATTTAAAGTAAGTCAATGGGATGGTGCAGTATTCTAGTCAATCCTCCGTTTCTGAAGGCGGGCCTAAAAATCCGCCAAAGGGCACATCGATGAAGTTCCTTGTGTCGGCTTGAGGCGCCCAGCCTTGGGTCGATGCTGGGAGTTAAGGTTGAAGGGCGATCCACAAAGGCATGTGGGCGACGACCCTTCTTCCGCGGAGGCCCATCTCTGTACTTTATTCTTAGCCAAGAATAAAGTATGGAATGGGGTATGAACCTATGTAATAAGGGTTGGGGAAATCCTTATTCGTAGCGTAGCCTGCCTTGAGTGGTGCGAAGGGGATTACAGGCAACAAAGTGTTCTTAACTGGATGGCCACTAGTTAAGGACATGTTTATCTGTATGAAATTCGTACTGCAAAAGAGGCTAGGAAACGGTTAAGGGTTGTTGAGGAAATCTCCTAGACTGTTCCATATGAGGACATTTAAAAGGAATTATAGTGCGGACTAAGTGGTAATCCAGTCTAGCGTTGGGTGACTGCGCTAAGATGGGTTTAAAGGGGAACCGCCAGAGTGGCAACACTCGGTACCTGTCTGGGAAAACCTACTGGACCTAAGCCGCAGTTTTTACCTTTTAAGTGACCATTCCATTCCTGCTACATAATGTAACCAGTTAATGGGGTTTTGATATGGATAAAAAACAATTACAAAAGTCGATAAAATTCAGTTTAAGCATTGCCGTTATCACGTTTGTGTTAGCGGCTATTTTTTCAATAGTGTCTTCTTCGATATTAAGTGGAGTAATGTCGATCATTGGCTTAGTGATCGTATTTATTATTGTATTTATCGGTGTGTTTTTTGATATGCTAGGGATAGCAGCAACTGCTGCAGATGAAGTTCCATTTCATGCAATGGCAGCAGAGAAGGTAAGCGGTTCCAAACAAGCAATCCAAATTGTCAGAAACGCTGATCGGTTTGCTAGCTTTTGTAATGATGTGATTGGAGACATTTCTGGTATAATAAGTGGGACAGCATCTGCAATTGTAGTATTGCAAATTTCGAACGGGTTTGGTTATGCGGAAGGTACCTCCTTTCATTTATCCATTAACGTCATTCTTACAAGCCTTGTAGCAGCTTTAACCGTCGGAGGAAAGGCGTTGGGTAAGTTCTTAGCCATTCACTCTTCAACCAACATTATTTTTATAGTTGGTAAAATAATTGCATTTTTAGAAGAAAAATTTAAAATAAAAGTATTGTCGAATAAATAAGGCGAATCTTGAATAATAGTAGGGAGGATTCCTTCATGGATCTAACCAGGATCAAAAATCCAACATTTCTTAAACAATTAAACACGGAAGAACTAGAGCTCTTAGCTGGTGAAATACGTCAGTTTCTGATTGAAAAATTATCGGTAACGGGCGGTCACTTAGGAGCTAATTTAGGTGTAGTAGAACTAACGCTTGCATTACACAAACAATTTAATAGTCCTGAAGATAAATTAATCTTTGACGTCGGGCATCAATCTTATATTCATAAAATGCTGACAGGACGTACAGAGCAATTTGATACCCTGAGACAGTATAAAGGACTTTGCGGTTTTCCTAAAATGACGGAAAGTGAACATGATGTTTGGGAAACAGGACACAGCTCAACATCTCTGTCTGCAGCCATGGGGATGGCGATTGCTCGAGATATGAAACAAGCTAATAATTATGTAGTTCCCATTATTGGCGATGGTGCTTTAACAGGTGGTATGGCATTGGAAGCACTAAATCATATAGGTCACGAAAAGAAAAATATCACGGTTATACTCAATGATAATGAAATGTCCATCGCAGGCAATGTTGGCGCATTACATAATGCGTTGGGAAGAATGAGAAGTGCCGGTAAATATAATCGTGTTAAAGATGAGTTAGAAATCCTGCTAAAGAGAATTCCGGCAGTCGGTGGCATGATTGCTCAAACAGCGGAACGAGTGAAGGATAGTATGAAATATTTTATGGTTCCGGGTATGTTGTTTGAGGAATTTGGTTTTACCTATTTTGGCCCCGTGGACGGCCATGATTTTAAGGATTTAGAAGAAAATATTGCATATGCCAAGAAAACACAAGGCCCTGTACTTGTTCATGTGATCACGCAAAAAGGAAAAGGCTATTACCCTGCTGAATCTGATAAGAAAGATAAATGGCATGGGGTAGGTCCTTATAAAATCGATTCAGGTGAAAAAATTAAGCCTGCTAATTCAGCGCCGGCTTGGAGTCAAGTTGTAAGTGATACATTAGAAAATATTGCTGGAAAAGATGAACGTCTTGCTGTAATCACACCAGCTATGATACTTGGATCTAAACTGGATAAATTCCAGGAAAAATATCCAGATCGTTTATTTGACGTGGGAATTGCTGAACAACATGCCACCACATTATCTGCTGGTCTGGCAACACAAGGTATGAAACCTTTTCTTGCGATTTATTCCACATTTTTACAAAGAGCATATGATCAATTAGTTCATGATGTTTGTCGGCAAAACTTGAACGTTGCTTTCGGTATTGATCGTGCGGGACTAGTAGGAGCTGATGGTGAAACACATCAAGGAGTTTTTGATATTGCTTTCTTGCGCCATTTACCTAACATGGTCATTATGATGCCGAAAGATGAAAATGAGTGCCAGCATATGGTGAACACTGCTATTTCTTATAATGAAGGACCAATTGCTGTACGGTTCCCAAGAGGAAATGGATTAGGTGTAGAAATGGATCAAGAGTTAAAAACATTGCCGATTGGTAAATGGGAAGTATTAAAACAAGGAACCGATGCGGTTATTTTAACATTTGGTACTACCATTGCTATGTCTCTTGCTGCGAGTGAATTTCTGCAAAAGCAAGGTGTTCAAGTTGAAGTCATTAATGCAAGGTTCATTAAGCCGTTGGATGAACAAATATTGCATGACAGAATGCGTAAAAATATACCGATTTTAACTGTGGAAGAAGCAGTACTTAAAGGTGGTTTTGGTTCTGCGATACTTGAATTTGCAGAAGAAAATAATTATCATCCGCAAATCAAAAGAATGGGGATCCCTGATCGATATATTGAGCACGGTAGTGTCAAAGATTTACTGGAGGAAATCGACTTAACAAAAGAACAAATAGTTGTCGAACTAAAAAAATTATTAGCCGTAAGTAATGATAAGCAAAAAAGGGCATGATGAATAATGAGTAAAAAAATTAGATTAGATCAATTAATAGTTGATCGCGGCCTAAGTGAATCCAGGGAGAAGGCAAAAAGAACGATCATGGCTGGCCTTGTCTTTTCTGAAGGGCAACGTATGGACAAACCTGGTACAAAGGTGAAAGATGATATCCCGATTGATATAAAAGGTAAGGCAATACCATATGTTGGACGTGGTGGATTAAAACTAGAAAAAGCGATTGAATATTTTTCGTTAAATTTAAACGATAAAGTAATGGTTGACGTAGGTTCATCTACTGGCGGATTTACAGATTGTGCATTACAAAACGGAGTTAGGTTGAGCTATGCAATTGATGTGGGCTACAATCAATTAGATTGGAAATTGCGAAATGATCCAAGAGTAGTTGTTATGGAAAGAACCAACTTTCGATACGTAACACCAGAAATGCTAACGAAGGAGCTACCTAATTTTGCTACTGTAGATGTTTCTTTCATATCACTTCGCTTAATTTTGCCACCGCTCTTTCGTTTGTTATCAGTAGACAGTCAAGCGGTAATCTTAATCAAGCCACAATTTGAAGCTGGAAAAGAACAAGTTGGTAAGAAAGGGATTGTGAGAGATCCGTCGATCCATCTACAAGTATTACAAGATACATTGACTTTTGCCAAAGAAATAGGGTTTCAAATTCTGGATGTAACATTTTCTCCAATAACTGGAGGCGAGGGCAACATCGAATATCTAGGCTTACTGGGGAAATCCAGAGACGAAACTAGCAAGGAAACGGACTTCTTGACCTTAACGGAAAAAATAGTAGCAGAATCACACCAGGCATTAGATCATTAAATCCGATTGGACTACCTGTTAAGTAGTCCATTTTATCACGGTGCTAAACGTCTGTAATTCCCGCTTTAAGCTTCAAGGGTAAGTTTAAGGATAACAGACGCTAACTCCCTGATAAGTTTCGCTCACTTTATATGAACAAGTAAACCGGGAGGAAGAACCATGAACAAAGCTCAACGACATATTAAAATTCGTGAGATCATTACCGAAAATGAAATTGAAACACAAGATGATTTAGTTGAGGAACTTAGAAGTCAAGGCTATGGTATTACTCAAGCAACCATTTCACGAGATATTAAAGAATTGCACTTGGTGAAGGTACCTACTACAGATGGTAGGTATAAATATAGTTTACCGGCTGATCAAAAATTTAATCCTTTAAACAAATTAAAGAGATTTATTATGGATGCATTTATTAGTATAGATACAGCTACACATTTCATAATCATGAAAACATTGCCAGGGAATGCACAGGCAATGGGAGCATTAATTGATAATCTGGGTTGGGAAGAAATTGTCGGCTGTATTTGTGGTGATGATACGATTCTGATTATATGTAAGACAACAGAAGAAGCAGAAGCACTTAAGGAAAAGTTTTTAGATATGTTATAAGGTGGTGAGCATATGTTAGCCGAATTATCCATTAAAAATTTTGCTATTATTGATGAACTTCATATTCCATTCCAAAAAGGTCTAACGGTATTAACGGGAGAAACAGGTGCAGGGAAGTCGATTATTATCGATGCGGTAGGTTTGTTGATTGGTGGAAGGGGATCGGTTGAATATGTTCGTCACGGTGAAAAGAAGGCAGAATTAGAAGGTTTATTTATCATTGATGATACTAAGCACCCTGTTTATCAGAAGGCAAAGGAATTAGGAATAGATATAATGGAAGATCATATGCTAGTTCTTCACCGGACTATTTCCCATTCAGGTAAGAGTATTTGTCGCATTAATGGTAAACTGACAACTTTAGCCATATTAAAAGAAATTGGACAAATCGTCTTAGATATACATAGCCAACACGAAACACAAGCATTACTGAATCAGGATAAACATATCGAGTTATTGGATTATTTTTATCAGTCGAATCATTCCCGCTTTAAGAACGACTATCAAAAGTTATATCAGCATTGGAAAGAACTAAAGTATAAATACGAAGCCAATAATAAAAATGAACAAGAGTTGGCTCAACGAATTGATTTATTAGAATTTCAATTAAATGAAATTCAAAATGCTGATCTACAACCAAATGAAGACATAGTTCTTACCGATGAACGCAATAAATTACATCATTTCGAAACGATCCATAAAAATTTAAACGATGCTTATAATGCATTACATGGTGAACAAAAAGGGTTGGACTGGTTGTCACATGCTGCTAATAACCTTGAAGAAGCCGGTGAACATAATAAAGACATTCAAAAATTGCAACAACAATATGTAGACCATTACTACTTGATTGAAGAAATATCTTATCAAATCAGACAACACCTTGAGAATATGGATTATGAACCAGGCAGGTTAGAATTAATTGAATCAAGGTTGTATGAAATCGATCAATTGAAAAGAAAATATGGTCAAAGTGTAGAAGAAATTATGACATATAGTGCCAAAATTGAGGAAGAATTAGATGAAATAAAAAATCGTGATCAGCATCTTGCCAATTTATCCGAAATGGTACAAGAAGCGGCAAATGATTTATTATTAGAAGCTAAAGAGTTGCATAACATTAGGAAGAAAGCTGCTAAACAACTGGAAAAAGCGGTTTTAATGGAACTAAAGGACCTCTATTTAGAGAAAACCAATTTCCAAGTGGACGTATTCATTCCTTCCAAAGAAAAAGGTATTCCTTTTGAAGGGAAAAATGTTTCACCGCACGAAGATGGAATTGACCAAGTAAGGTTTTTAATTTCAACGAATCCTGGAGAACCTGTTAAAGAATTGGATCGAATTGCTTCGGGTGGAGAAATGTCAAGAATCATGCTAGCACTCAAAAATATTTTTTCGAAGCACCAAGGAATTACAAGTGTCATTTTTGATGAAGTCGATACTGGAGTTAGTGGACGTGTTGCACAGGCAATGGCTGACAAGATTTATAATATATCAGTCGGATCACAAGTTCTTTGTATTACGCACCTGCCACAAGTTGCTTCCATAGCTGATACGCATTTAAAAATTGAAAAAGTTGTAAAGCAAAATCGAACACATACAACTATCCAAGAATTATCGTTTGATCAAAGAATTGATGAAATTGGCAAGATGATTACTGGTGCTGAATTAACAGAAACATCCAGAACACATGCAAAAGAATTAATTGAAATGAATCATAAAAGATAATAGTATCCCGGCAAAACATTTCTACAAGTGGAAAAGTTCACCCGATTTTGTTATGTTTAACGGGTTTAAAAAGCCCTCCTTAAGGTCAAATTAATGATACAGATCAAAAACAGTCTGTACTTACAAGGAGGGCGATGTTGTGAAAAATGATTATATAAGAAAAAGTATAGGATTAATACTCCTTGTCATATTATTTGTACTTCCATGGTATTCACCATTTCAAATATACCTTTCCATCCCAAACCAAATTAAGACCTTTTCTCAGTCAGAACCTGTTTCATTACCAATATTAGGTGATGATGTCTCGGTATCCGCGATGAATAGTGATTCCGTTCATTATGCTACAGATTTGATGAAGTATTCACTTGAGGAAAGTGGAAGTGATGAAGTCACCTACACGGTAGGTCAATTTCCAGTAAAAAAAGTAAATGTCGATGTGTATGATGATTTTCGTATTATTCCTGGTGGCCAATCGATAGGAATCAATCTACAAACCGAGGGAGTTTTAGTTGTTGGTCACCATTTAGTTACAACTGATGACGGAACATCATCCCCAGGAGAGGAAGCAAATATTCAAGTCGGTGATAGCATCATATCGATCAATGATAAATCCATTTCAAATATGGAGGAAGTAGCACCGATCGTAAAGGAAGCTGGAGAAAACAATAAAGCATTAGATGTTGAGATTAAACGCGGACAGCAGACAATTGAAACTGATTTAAAACCTCAATATGACATTAAAGAAGAAGATTATCGTATTGGTTTATATATTCGTGATTCAGCTGCTGGAATTGGCACGATGACTTTTTATGATCCAGAAACAGAAAAATACGGTGCTTTAGGCCATATTATTTCTGACATGGACACACGAAAACCAGTAGAAATCAATGATGGATCCATTGTCCGCTCGGAAATAACTGACATAAAAAAAGGGGAAAATGGGGTTCCAGGCGAAAAGAAAGCAGACTTTAAATTTAATGATGTTCAATTAGGAAATATAACCAAAAATTCACCTTTCGGTATTTTTGGTACATTAAAAGAACCACCTAAAGAAGGCAAATGGTCAAAACCAATGCCAATCGCATTACCAAATGAAGTAGAGGAAGGACCTGCCCAGATATTAACTGTAATTAACGGGGAAAAAGTGGAAGCATTTGATGTAGAGATTGTCAACAGTGTAGAGCAATCAGCGCCTGCGACCAAAGGGCTCATTTTAGAAATAACGGATCAGCGTTTATTAGATGCAACTGGTGGGATTGTCCAAGGAATGAGTGGTAGTCCAATTATTCAAAATGATAAAGTGGTTGGTGCTGTTACACATGTTTTTGTCAATGATCCAACTAGTGGGTATGGCGTACACATTGAATGGATGTTGAATGAAGCAGGAATAGATATTTACCAACAAGAAGAGAAAAAGGCAAGCTAATTTTATAGTCCTCCCGTTTTCAAGACTTCAGAATAACTTGAAAAGCCCGTTTCATTTAATTATGGAAACGGGTTTACTTTTTTGAATGGGAATTATTTTTATAAAAGTATTGATGAGTTGGAATAATTTTGCTATGCTAAAATAAAGATTTTTCGACAAACCCGATAATTAAAAGAAAAATATTTTTTTTAAGAAGATAAGAAGGATTTTTCTTCCTTTTGTCGAATTTATTAGGTGGGATCAAAATTGTAGCATAGAATTGAAGGAGGAACTTTTTGTGGAAAAGACAAAGGTTATGTTAGTTGATGACAATCAAGAGCTTGTAGAATTAATGGATGAATACTTACTAGATCAGGATGATATCGAAGTAGTAGGTAAGGCATATAATGGTAAGGAATGTCTGGATAATCTAGAAGAACTAAATCCTGATGTTGTCGTGTTAGATATTATTATGCCCCATATAGATGGCTTAGCAGTTCTTTCTAAACTAAAACAAAATAATAACACTAAACACATTAATGTTATTATGCTTACTGCATTTGGTCAGGAAGAAGTAACGAAAAAAGCTGTTGGTTTAGGTGCATCCTATTTTATCTTGAAACCATTCGATTTGGAGCATCTTGCAGAGCAAATAAGACAAGTTCATGGTATTCAAACTGCGGTACATAATGAGCAGAGATCTTCTGCTAACAGCAGTCAGAACAAAAAGTTCGATCTAGAAGCAAATATTACACACATTATTCACGAAATAGGTGTACCTGCGCATATTAAAGGATATATGTATTTACGTGAAGCAATTACGATGGTTTACAATGATATTGAATTATTAGGTTCGATAACGAAAGTGTTATATCCAGACATTGCATCCAAATTCAATACTACTGCTTCACGCGTGGAAAGGGCTATTCGCCATGCGATTGAAGTAGCATGGAGCAGAGGTAACATGGAATCCATTTCTTCATTATTCGGATATACGGTAAGTGTCTCTAAAGCAAAGCCGACCAATTCTGAATTCATTGCGATGGTTGCAGATCGATTGAGATTAGAACATCGCGCAAGCTAATTTAACGAATAAACACTTTGTCACAAATTCAGAGTGACAATCCTTCACATGAAATTCAAAAAAGTGCTATTAAATAGATAACTAAATAAAGTACCACCCGTTTCCATGTTAGGAACGGGTGGTACTTTATTTTAAAGATATAATTATGATCGACTCGGCTACAGCTAACTTTGCAAAGGAAACTCTTCAGCTCTCGTGAGTCCCACAAGAGTCTCCGTATTCTGCCTCCGCTAAGGGAACCGAACTATCTTTTGGCCATAAAGGTTCATTCCCAAGGATTCAATCTTTCAACAATCAAAACACAACGCAAAGCGAAGTATCTTGCTCAGTAAATCAGTCAGAATGGAGGAAAGCCTCACTCCATATATTTTTACAATTTCGCGGTTTGTATCTAGTTAGCATCTCGATCGGTGTTCTTACGGAAACTCTTCATGAATTCGTGGCTTTCCTGATCTAAATAAAGCGAACGGGAAGGAAAAGCGACTGAAACATTTTGCTCTTCTAATATTTCCATAATTTTAAAATTTACTTCCTCTTTTATTTTTAAGTATTCTTCCCAAACAATTGTGTTTGTAAAGAAATAAAGCATAATATCTAAGCTGCTATCATTGTACTCGGAAAAACGTACAAAAATGGTTTCTGGATGAATATCTTCATTATTTTCTAAATAGGCTCTAATTTGCTTGATCACTTCTTCGAGCTGTTCTTTAGTTGTACCGTATTCTACACCTAAATTAAAGAAAATTCGTCTTTTTCCCATTTGACTCCAGTTCGTTATCGGTTCATTTGATAACGTAGCGTTTGGGATTGTAATCACAGAATCAGCAAAGGTACGAATGATCGTACTGCGAAAGCTTATATCTTCAACAACCCCTTCAATACTTGGTGACTGAATCCAATCACCAATAGAAAACGGTTTTTCTGTAATAATTACAACGCCACCAAATAAATTTTTGATTACTTCTTGTGCAGCTAATGCAAAGGCAAGACCACCTAGACCAAGCCCGGCAACAAAACCACTTACCTCGTAGTCAAATTCCTGAGCAATAATACTGAAGCTAATGGCAATGATGATTACACGAACAGCTTTTGATAGAAAAGGTATTAAAATTTGATCAATTTCAAAATTAAAACTCTCATTTATCTTCATAAAGAGTAGTGAAGAACTAGAGGATAAATTGTACAAGCCCCAAGTTATCACGATAATAAAACTTACACTAATGATCTGACCAAATAACTCATTTTCTTGATTTATATAAGGAAAATAACCGATCGCAATATACACACCGATAATCATGATTAACATACGTAATGGTTTTTCAAATGCTGTTAAAACATAATTGAGAAAGTCGCTTTTTCCTTTTTTAGCCAACTTTAACAATAAGTAAAAGATATATTTAATAAAAAGTTTTCTTAGGATAAATGCAATTAATACGATTCCTATACTTATGGCGATGTTAACATAATCATCATAAGTAATGCTTTCCCAAAATCTCCAATTCAAGTCTAACCCTCCACCCTTTTCAACCTATTGATACTTTATCATGATCCCTTTGTTATTTCCAATTATTTAAGCGAATATTAACAGCAGTATGGGGGAATATAGAAAAAAATTGAAGGAGCTGTAGGTATGAAAAAATTATTGGTGATAATGTTTTCTTTATGTATGATTCTGTTCCCGGTTCAATCAATCTTTGCCGCAACTCATATCGTCCAGCCTGGCGAAAGTCTTTGGAAAATTTCAAAAAAGCATCAAATTGGTTTATCAGAAATCATAGAAGCCAATCAACAAATTGAAAATCCTGATTTAATCTATCCTAACCAGAAAGTAACCATACCAACCAAGGATGAAATAAAATCGATTGAGCATCAAGTTATTCAATATACCAATCAAGAGAGAGAAAAATACGGATTATCGCCACTAAGGCCGGACTGGCAATTGTCACGGGTTGCCCGTTATAAATCACAGGATATGCAGCAAAATAATTATTTCAGTCATCAAAGTCCAACGTATGGATCTCCCTTTAATATGATGAGTGATTTTAATATTAACTATCGATCGGCTGCAGAAAATATCGCTCAAGGACAGGAAACCCCATATCAAGTCGTACAGGCTTGGATGAATTCAAGTGGCCATCGAGCGAATATTTTAAATGGTGAATATACACACATAGGAGTAGGATATGTAAGATCAGGAAATTATTGGACGCAAATGTTTATTGCAAAATAAGAAGACAAGCTTAATACTAATCTCTGTTTATATGATTTGATTTAAACCAAAATTTTAAGGTGTCATTCATCTTATTCACATAAGCGGTTAAATACTCCAATATTTTTGAGTTTAGACACTACTTTTGTTTAACAATTCTGATAAAAGTGTGATAATATTTTTATTGGCATAAAAATTATTATTGGAGAGGTTAAAACATGAAAGTAGCTAAATTTGGAGGAAGTTCAGTAGCTAATGCTGAGCAATTACAGAAAGTAGCAAATATTATTCAAGATGATAAAGAACGTAAAGTAATTGTTGTATCCGCACCTGGAAAAAGATTTTCTGATGACATCAAAGTAACGGACCTGCTTATTGAATTAGGTGAAGCATACTTCAACAAGCAAGATTACCAAGGAAAGTTACAAATTGTTTTAGATCGCTTTCACGAAATTACGAAAGAACTCAACATAACAGATAAAATTATCCAGGAGATAAGAGGTGGCGTAGAAGGAATAATTGCTTCTGATGATAGTGACGCACTAAAAATGGATGCGCTAAAAGCTACAGGGGAAGATTCATTAGCAAAAGTTTTAAGTGCTTATCTGCAATCTTTAGGACTTAAAGCAACATATTTAAACCCAGGAGAAGCTGGTATATTGGTAAGCGACAACCCTGGTAGTGCGCAAATTTTAGATGAGAGTTATAATCAGCTGTATAAATTAAGAGAACGAGATGAGATAGTAGTTATTCCAGGCTTCTTTGGTTACACAAAAGATGGTAAATTAATTACATTTTCCCGTGGTGGATCAGATATTACAGGTTCAATTGTAGCGGCAGGTGTAAAAGCTGATCTCTATGAGAACTTTACAGATGTGGATTCTGTTTATTGTGTAAATCCAACGATAGTCGAGAATCCAAAAGAAATCACTTCTTTAACATACAAAGAAATGCGAGAACTATCTTATGCAGGCTTTTCTGTTTTCCATGATGAGGCACTAATCCCTGCCTTTAAAGCAGATATTCCAGTTTGTATTAAAAATACGAACAATCCTCAAGGAATGGGGACGATTATAGTATCGAAAAAGGAACCGCAACCAAATCCTGTGGTAGGAATTGCTAGTGATACTGGATTTATTAGCATTTATGTAAGTAAATATTTAATGAATAGGGAATTAGGTTTTGGCCGAAAACTATTAACGATTTTAGAAGATGAAGATATCTCTTTCGAACATACTCCTTCTGGAATTGACGATCTTTCGGTCATAATCCGTGAATCAAGCCTTACAAAAGAAAAAGAAGAACGTGTAATTGCTCGAATTAAAGATGAGCTTGATCCAGATACTGTAAGTGTGGATCGAGACTTAGCTTTAATTATGGTTGTTGGCGAAGGAATGGATAGTACGGTAGGACTAGCTGATAAAGCCACACATGCCTTTACAAAAGCAAATGTTAACATTGAGATGATGAACCAAGGCTCTTCAGAGGTCTCTATGATGTTTGGGATAAAAGCTGATAAAGTAAATGAATCAGTTAAAGCATTGTATAACACTTTCTTTGAATAAGAAAAAACGGCAAACCTCTGCCGGTTCATTATTAAATGCTAATTAGATGTCGATTACTTTGATAGCAATGGTGAAATATTTGCACAGCTTGACTACCACTCCGGCTGTCCGCTTTTCCCCTTCATGGGTTATTATCCCGTAAGCGCACTAAAATATAGCATTGAAGTCTCTAAAAAAGTTAATTTTCCTTTTAACCATAAAAACAGGTATTCCTCATTGGGAATACCTGTTTTTTTTTTCCGCCTTTGATTAAATGTCGTTTGCGATCTCTGTGAAGGATAAATCCACCGATAAAATATAATCCTCCCGCGAAAAGTCCTAGTCCCACAATGAACTGAACAATAATGTGCATAAATATATCAGTAAGCTCACCGAAAAATGCATCTCTCATTAATTTAATACCATAAGTTGCTAATATAGCAGGTAAGGCTAATAGGAATAACGCTATAATTCTCACAATACTTCCTCCTACCACACGTTGTTAATACATGGATTATATGCAAGCCGTCCGTAAGCCAAAGCCACAGTATTTTCATATGTAATGTGGGAGATAATATAATGGACGATAAGTCTTGCTATCCATCAGCATAGTAACGCTGATAAATTCTCACTTTATTATAGCAAAAAACGACAATAAAAGAAATTATCTATTCTTGCAAAAAATTGCAAGAAGTTTTATCATAAGAGTATGAAAAATAATGCAAGGTGTGATGAAAATAACTGCAAACATATTGGATAGATATGACCATTTATTTCATAACTTACCGGTTGGCTTATTATTGGTAGATAAAAACGATAAAATAAATTATCTAAACAAGATAGCTCTAGATATATTTGATTTGGATGGGGATATAAGTAATGTTTCTATTAATGGATTACTTGAAAATGCTTCTACAACTGACGTTAAACAAATGCATGATCCTATAGAAAAACGTGATATCACTAAAAGAAATAGAAAGCAAGTCGTAACGCGATATAACCCTTACTTAAGTGAGCAAGGAGAATTGCTTGGGATCATCATTCTGGTAGAGCCTTTATCTTTATTCCATGAGCGTGTCAGTCAATTAACGAATATCGATTTAGTTCAAGGAGTCTTGCAGGAATTACGCAATAGTCATGCAAAATTTCGTGTTGTACTTGTAGATCATAGTGAATGGTTAAGTAGTGAGGATTGGTGGGATGAATTACACGCAATCAGTAGACATGCTGACAAGTGGGTACATAAATTAGCCGAAATAGCAATGGAATCTAGACGAGAAATCAAGGAGACTTTTCAAGATAATAAGATTATGTCCAATCAAATTGAGATCATAAGTAAGCCAATTCAAAAATATGGGAAGTTAATTGGTTGTGTGCAGTTTTTAAATGCAGATAAGTTAAATAAAAGTGAACAAGAACTTCAATTCGCCAAAAAAATCATCAGAACATTAGAAAAGACTTACCAAATAGACGATATCATTGGGGAGTCGCCAGCAATCAATATTGCACGCGAACATGCTAAGTTATATGCAAAGATGGAAACCCCTCTACTCATTCGAGGGGAAATGGGAACTGGGAAATATATGCTGGCAAGAGTCATCCATACGCTAAGTGATAGGTATTCACATCCTTTTATAAGATGTAACTTTTCTGCATTAGCAAGTTCGAACAATATGAGCATGGAGTTGGCACATGTATTGCGATGCGGAAGAAACGGAACAGTATATTTTTATATGGACGAAATAATTGAAAAAGAAAAACAAGAACAATTACTGAACTTTGTAGACCATACAGAGGAATTGCGAGTGATTTTTGGAAGTTCACAGGCTCTACTGTCCGAACATTGGAAAGATTCTTTTTATAATATGATTCAACGTTACCAAATGACGTTACCAGCTTTAAGAGAAAGGCAAGAAGATATCTCATTGCTAGTAGGTACACTTTTAACTAAACTTAACCGACGGTATCATACAAATATATCAAAAATAGACAAGGAAGTTATTGAATATTGGAAAAAGTGTGAATGGCCTGGTAATATTGCTCAACTAGAAAGAACACTTGAAAATCTGGTACTAGAAGCTGATGCTTTTACCCATGTGATTACAAAAGAGCAGTTAGAAAAAGATGATTCAAAAGAAACCAGTCATTTACATGGGGCTAGCTCTCGTATGCCGTTACAGACTGCGATCGATCAGTTTGAAAAAGATTATATTATGTTAGCTTTACAACAACATGATTTTAATAAAACGAAAACAGCCAAATCCTTAGGTATTTCTGTTCGTAATTTATATTATAAGATGGATAAATATAAGATTGATCGAGGTGCTCCATGACAAAAAAGATTTATCGTATTTTAGTTATCAATCCATTGGTGGAAAGTACGAGAATAGCACTGTTTGAGAATGACGAGTGCTTATATGAACAGCTGGTCGTTTTAACAGATGTATGGGTAGCGCAAGATATAATCGCGCAACGAGCTGAAAGAAAGCGAAATATTATGGATAGTATCCAATCCATTGGTATTGATATTTCTACAATTGATGCTGTTTGTGGAAGGGGTGGGCTACTTCGCCCGATTGAAGGTGGTACCTATCAGGTAAATAAGCAAATGGTAACAGATTTAAATAATAGTATTAATGGCATCCACGTCTCTAATTTAGGTGCATTATTAGCTTTTGACATAGCAAGTGAATGGAATGTCAATGCTTATATTGTCGATCCTGTCGTAGTAGATGAGATGCTGGATATAGCAAAAAAAACAGGAATACCTTCGATTGAACGGAAAAGTATTTTTCATGCATTGAACCAGAAATCTGTAGGAAGATCGCTTGCTAGTCAACTTCATGCAACATATGAAGATCTTTGCTTAGTGATTGCCCATATGGGCGGTGGCATAACGGTTGGTGTCCATCAGTACGGGCAGGTAATTGATGTTAATAATGGTTTTGATGGAGACGGTCCATTTTCATTTGAGCGTGCAGGTTCGATTCCGAATAAAGATTTGATACAATTAAGTTTTGATTCAGGTATGTCGAAAGAAGCATTACAACATCAGTTAATTAACAAGAGTGGAATCAAAGCATATTTAGATATTGATAGGAGCGCTGATTTAAAAATATTATGGAGATCACAACCGGAGAAAGTGAAGGAAGTATTTGATATTTTAGCCTACCAGGTAGCAAAAGAGATAGGAAAGATGAGTACAGTTGTATCTGGCAATGTCAATGCAATTGCTCTAACAGGTGATCTGGCTGGATACGATTATCTGAATCAAAAAATTATCGAGCAAGTAAGTTGGATTGCTGACACCTATGTATTTCCTGGAGAGAATGTGATGTTGGCTCTTGCACGAGGTACGTTAAGAGTTTTACAAGGAATAGAGAAAGTAAAGCAATATAATTAAGGAAGGAATGGCTTACATGGCATTAAATTATGATCTTGTTATTCTTGGTGGGGGCACAGGCGGCTATGTTACGGCAATTCGGGCTGCTCAATTAGGTTTAACAACAGCAATTGTTGAAAAGCAAAAACTTGGTGGAACCTGTTTACACAAGGGATGTATTCCTACGAAAGCTTTACTGAAGAGTGCTTCCGTTTACCAACAAGTAATAAACGCAGCTGATTTTGGTGTGGAAACAACAGCACCAACATTTAACATGAACCAAGCAATGGCACGGAAGGAAAAGGTAATCAACTCTTTACATCAAGGTGTCGAACATTTAGTACGCACCAATAAAATTGATGTCTATGAGGGGGTTGGTCGTATATTAGGTCCATCTATCTTTTCGCCAATTGCTGGATCAATCTCAGTCGAATATGAAGACGAAAGAGAAAATGATATATTAGTATCTAAAAACGTAATTATTGCAACTGGGTCATCACCAAGTATACTGCCTGATATGGAAATCGATCATAGAGATATCGTTACTTCAGATGACTTAGTAGAAATGACTGAATTACCAAAATCGATCATCATTGTAGGTGGCGGAGTAATTGGGATGGAATGGGCTTCTTTCCTACATGATGTTGGGGTAGAAGTAACAATTGTGGAAGCACAAGACCAAATACTTTCAACATTTGATCATGATATAGTGAAACAATTGAAGCAAATATTAACAAAGAAAGGAATTACCATTCTTGAACAAGCCAAAATAGATCCTAGCTCTATTGAGAAAGGGACTGAAATACAAGTGAAATATCAACAACAGCATGAAATATATAATATTTCAGCTGAAAAGTTGCTGATTGCAGTAGGAAGACAAGCAAATACTAAAAAAATAGGAATAGAAAACACAGATATACAACTTGATCCAAAAGGGTTTGTTGTGGTGAATGAACATTTTCAAACAAAAGAGAGCCACATTTATGCAATTGGTGATGTGAATGGTGGACAACAACTTGCACATGTTGCGACTTATGAAGGAAAGAAAGCTGTAGAACATATCGCAGGAATTAGTAGCAGTTTCATAACGCAACAGGAAATTCCGTCTTGTATCTATGGAAATCCAGAAATAGCAATGGTTGGTTATACAGAACAAGAAGTAAAACAAAAAGAATATGACTATCGAGTGGAGAAAGTATCACTTCAGGCGATTGGAAAAGCGCATGTAAATGGTCATACAGAGGGTTTTACCAAAATAATTATAGATAAACAAACAAATGATATTTTAGGAATTCATATGATAGGTGACCAAGTAACAGAATTAATTGGACAAGCAAGTACTGCGAAATATTTCGATGGTTCGGCTTTAGAATTATCAGAAGTAGTCTATCCGCATCCATCTTTAAGTGAAATTATTGGTGAGGCTGCATTAGCAGTCGAGGGGAGGAAAATTCATGGTTAATCAAACTTATTCATTAGAAAACGATAAAGATACGTTACTGGCAATGTATCGAGAGATGTTATTAGCAAGAAGAATTGACGAAAGAATGTGGTTATTAAATCGTTCGGGAAGTATTCCATTTGTTGTGTCCTGTCAAGGACAAGAAGTAATGCAGATAGCAGCTTCATTTGCCTTGAACAAAGAGCGAGACTACGTATTGCCATACTATCGGGATCTAGGTGTTGTCATCCATTTCGGTATGACTACAAGAGAAATATTTTTACAGGCGTATGGGAAAGCAGAAGATCCTAATTCAGGCGGTCGCCAAATGCCAAGTCACTTTGGTCAGAAGAAGAATCGTATTGTTACAGGATCTTCCCCTGTAACGACTCAAGTACCACATGCAACAGGAATAGCTTTAGCTGCCCAAATGGAAAAAAACCCTTTAGTAACCTTTGTTACATTAGGGGAAGGATCAACCAATCAAGGCGATTTTCATGAAGGCCTTAACTTTGCTGGGGTTCATCAATTACCAGTTATCTTTATGGTGGAAAATAACAAATATGCCATTAGTGTACCATTAAATAAACAAGTTGCCTGTGAAAACATTGCTGATCGAGCAATTGGCTATGGTATGAAAGGTATAAAAGTTGATGGAAATGATGCTTTCGCTGTCTATCATGCAGTAAAAGAAGCGCATAACCGAGCCCTGAATGGAGAAGGACCAACATTGCTTGAGGCTGTGTCCTATCGACTAACACCACATTCTAGTGACGATGATGATATGACATACAGAACAAAAGATGAAGTGTCAGAAGAAAAATCGAAGGATGGTATAGAAACATTCCGTCAATATCTAATGGAGAAAAGTTATTTGACAGATAAAATGAATGATGACATTGAAGAGGCAATAAAAAAAGAAATCAATGAGGCAACAGAATATGCTGAAAATGCACCATATGCAGATGTTTCCACCATTGAAAAATATGTTTATAGCGATAAGGAGGCTCAATGATGGCTGTTTCAACATATATCCAAGCAGTAAATCAAGCGCTACATGAAGAAATGGAGCAGAATGATAAAGTCTTTGTTCTTGGTGAAGACATCGGAAAGCGTGGCGGAGTTTTTCTAGCTACATCCGGTCTTTATGAACAATTCGGAGAAGAACGAGTTATCGATACTCCTTTAGCAGAGTCAGCAATTGCTGGTGTTGGAATAGGGGCAGCCATGTATGGTATGCGACCGGTAGCAGAAATGCAGTTTGCTGATTTTATCATGCCTGCTGTAAATCAAATCATTTCAGAAGCTGCGCGGATTAGGTATCGATCTAATAATGATTGGAATTGTCCTATTACTATACGAGCTCCTTATGGTGCAGGAGTGCACGGGGGATTGTATCACTCGCAATCAGTTGAGGCTATTTTTGCGAATCAACCAGGCTTAAAAATTGTGATGCCATCAAGTCCTTATGATGCGAAAGGATTATTGAAAGCAGCTATTCGAGATGATGATCCTGTGTTATTTTTTGAACATAAACGTGCTTATCGTTTACTAAAAGAAGAAGTTCCTGAAACAGACTACACGCTACCAATCGGAAAAGCAGCTACTAAACGCGAAGGTTCCGATGTTACAGTCATTACTTATGGACTTTGCGTTCATTTTGCAAAACAAGCTGCCGAAAAATTAGAACTTGAAGGCATTAGTACAGAAATATTAGATTTAAGAACCGTATATCCTCTCGATCAAGAGTCTATTATCAAAGCAGCAACTAAAACTGGAAAAGTTCTTCTGGTTACTGAGGATAATAAAGAAGGTAGCATTATTGGTGAAGTTTCTGCAATTATTAGCGAACATTGTTTGTTTGATTTAGACGCACCAATCAAGCGATTAGCTGGCCCGAATGTACCAGCTACATCTTTTGCACCACCATTAGAAAAAGAATTTTTAGTGAACACTGACAAAATTGAACAAGCTATTCGTGAATTAGCAGAATTTTAAGAAGGAGTGAGAAATTTTGATAGTCGAACGTGTTAACATGCCTCAGCTTGGCGAGAGCGTAACAGAAGGAACAGTCAGTAACTGGCTTGTCCAGCCAGGGGATTTTGTCGAGAAATATGATGCAATTGCAGAGGTAATGACAGATAAAGTGAATGCAGAAGTCCCTTCATCTTATACTGGTGTTATTAAAGAATTGATTGCTGAAGAAGGAGAAACAATTGAAGTCGGTCAATTGATGTGCTACATCGAGGCAGAAGGTGAAGAGAACGAGCAGGCATCCTCACCTCCTGCATCAGAATCAAATGATGAACCGTCGGTAGAGCAAAATATGAAAACCCGTTATTCTCCAGTAGTAATGCGGTTAGCAGGAGAACATCAAATAGATTTAAGCACGGTAACTGGTTCAGGTAAAGGCGGTCGTATAACAAGAAAAGACATCGAAGAATTGATTGCTAATGGGCAAACAGAAACCTTAGAAAAAACAGAACCATTGTCGGCGCAAGAGACTCCAGAGAAACAGGAAGAAATGGAGGAATTTACGCCACCTATCATACGACGTAAACCTGTCCAAGCGAAACCTGGTGATCGTGAAATACCGGTGACAGGTCTAAGAAGAACGATTGCTCAAAATATGGTACGGTCGAAAACCGAAATACCACATGCTTGGATGATGATTGAAGTGGATGTTAGCAATCTGGTCGCATACCGAAATGCTGAGAAAGATAAATTTAAGGAAAATGAAGGATATAACTTATCTTATTTTGCCTTTTTCTTAAATGCTGTGGCAAAAGCTTTGAAGAAATTCCCTGAATTAAATAGTTGCTGGGCAGGAGACAAAATCATTCAGCGTAATGAAATTAATTTATCAATTGCAGTAGCTCATGGACATGAATTATATGTCCCTGTAATTAAAAACGTAGATGAAAAAAGTATTAAAGGTATTGCCAAAGAAATTGCTCAGCTCTCTAATAAAGCAAGAACAGGAACGTTAACGAAAGACGATATGGAAGATGGGACATTCACGGTGAACAATACCGGGTCTTTCGGTTCTGTGGAATCTATGGGAGTTATCAACTATCCACAGTCAGCAATTCTACAAGTAGAATCCATAGTAAAACGACCGGTTATAATCGATGATATGTTTGCGGCTCGTGATATGGTAAACCTTTGTTTATCATTAGATCATCGTGTGTTAGATGGTGTAATCTGTGGAGCTTTTATGTCACACGTTAAAGCAATTTTAGAGAATATATCAAGTGAGACAACACCAATTTATTGAAAATGGTAAAAAACAGTTTCATTTTTAGTCTGAAAACAGTATACTAAATAAAGCAAGGGAAACCTGTGATCGTTGTCGAGGTTTCCCTTTAGTTTGTTTGACGAAAAATATCTAAAATAATTCTGACAGAGAAAAACGGTTGTGCCAGTGATTAACAGTCCACTTGTCTAGTAATACTAGAACATTGGGCCAACTTTTTCTTTTAGAATAATGGTGATAATAATGCAGCAAAAAGCTAGAATGATATATGACATGGCCATGATTCTGTTAGTAATGGTCACTATATTGACACTTTGGGTTGAACATACGGTAAATTCTACCATTAATTTGATTGTGTGGATCGTATTTTTAATTGATTATATCATTCGAATCATATTAGCAGATAATAAATGGCAATTCATTAAAAAAAATCCTTTTCTATTACTTGCTGTAATTCCATTTGATCAATTCTTTCAAGTAGCAAGAATTGTCCGATTGTTCTATCTGTTTCGAATCAAAACGATCACGAAATATTATGTTACACCTTATATAAAACAATTAACCTATACTAAAAAGATGCTACTGTTGTTGTCACTACCGGCATTGTTACTTATTGAAACGATTATGATCTGGAAAATGGAGAACAAATTAGAATTTTGGCATGATGCATTTTTTGTCGTATTCCAGCATTTGTTTATATTTGCGAATAGTTTAGAAAGTATTAACCATTTTCCTAGTATTTTGCTATTAACGATAACCTCGATATTCGGTGTTATTATTCAAGGATTAGTGTTACAATGGTTATTTGATAAGCTAGAAGATATTTGGTATAAAAGGAAACATATATTTTCATCTACGAAAAGTGGGGGATAGCCATGTTTTTAATTGAAGCATTTGTTTATATTGGAACAATAGCATTTGCTATTTCTGGTTCTTTAATTGCAATCAAAAAAAATTTAGATATATTTGGTGTCATTTTATTAGGGCTAACTACAGCATTAGCTGGTGGTGTGATTAGGGACTTGATGATCGGTAATATACCACCAACTAATCTAGCAGATCCGCAATACTTTTTAGTTAGTTTACTAGCAAGCTTGGCAACCATATTATTTTATGACAAAATTGACAAATTTGAACATGGGATCACGTTCTCGGATGCGATTGGATTAGGCGTTTTTACCGCTGTCGGTGCCAATGCGGCCATTAGTCTCGATTATTTTCAGCCATTCCTTATTGTAGCAATGGGATTAGTAACAGGAATTGGCGGTGGTGTCTTGCGAGATGTATTCGTTCGAGAAATTCCATTCGTATTTCGCAAAGAAATATACGGGATTGCTTCGATTGCAGGTTCTATTGCATTAATCAGCACATATGAATTGCTGTCACCAACGATTAGCTTATATATTTGTCTAACGGTGACCTTAACAATTCGTATGCTAGCGGTCAAGTGTAAATGGAATGTTCCAGTTGTTCATAAAAAAGCACCAGTTAAGAAAGGAACAGTCAATTATTAAAAATGTTGCTCAGTTTGTTTATTGGTAATATAGCCGGAAATGATTACGCCGATTGTGACGATAACACTTAATAATACAGTAATCAGTCCAGATTCCAATTGAAAAAACTGATAAACAAATGGCTCATGTACTAGCATATCAACACCAGTGTAAACTAATATAGCTGATCCGATATACATGAGATATGGGTAACGCTTTAGAAGATGAACAATAAATTTAGCTCCAAATATCATTAACGGAATACTCACGATAACACCTAATGCCAGTAATGTAACACTACCCTTGGAAGCACCTGCAATTGCTACAACATTATCTAAACTCATGATGACATCCGCAAGAATAATGGTCATTACTGCTTTGTATAAAGAATGATGTGACGTGATTTCTTGTGTTTCCTCCTCTTTTATTAAAATCTTGTAACCGATCCAAATTAATAAAATACCGCCTATAAGGTAAATTAACGGGAATTTCAGTAGGTAAATAATTCCAGTTGCAAAAATAATTCTAAGGATAATAGCTCCAGCAACCCCAATTAAAATAGCTTTGTTTTGATGTTTTTTATGGAGATTTTTTGTTGCCATCGCAATAACTAAAGCATTATCCCCAGATAATACTATATCAATTGAGATTATTTGTAATAAACTGATCCAATCGATTCCTGCAAATAATGATATATTCAATGCATTACTCTCCTCCCTTATAGCTACTAAATCCTGTATCGTTTAACTATATGCTCGTCTACTTTGTCGATATGACTATTATTTACGGAAGAAAAATGTCGAAAATAAATGAAAATTGTAAAAGTGTGTTCAAATCTTGTCTTTTTATGTATAATAGACTTGTTACTATGAATAAGGATGAGGGCATATGGAAGCAAAAAAACAGGTAAAATACATATTAGCAATTACATTGATTGTGGTATCGATCTTTGTTATTTTTTTAGTGTTCAAATCTAATCAGATAATGAATAATATGAATGCTTCTGAAACAGCTCCTACTAAAGTATTAATCTTAACGACTGACCGATTAAATGATCAAAGCTGGGGAAGTTTAGCTTATAAAGGAAAAATCCTTATAGAAGAAGAGTATAATGTAACTGCTGAAGTACTTGGAGAAGTCAATGCAGTAAGAGATACCTCTTCCCTTGTAGAACGGTATGTTGACGAAGGTTATGAATTAGTTATCGGTCATGGAAGAGAGTTTTCTGAACCATTTTACCGAATAATTAATCAATATAAGAATGTTCAATTTGTGACATTACATGGTGATAATATAGCGAAAAACCTGGCTGTTTACACTTTTAATCAAAATGAAATAGAAGTTATTGCAGGTATGGCTGCTGGATTAAAAACAAAGTCGAATAAAGTTGGTTTAGTAGATGCTGTTGAAAACAGTCATAAGGACTGGGGATTTCCAAAAGGAATCGAATTAATTGATGATTCAATAGAGTTGTTGTACAAAGTAGTCCCTGAAAGAACAAGTAAATCAGAAGCAAAATTAGTTGCCGCTGAATTAATTGATCAAGGTGTAGATGTCATCTATACGAAAGGGAACAGCTACAATCAAGAAGTTATTAATTATGCAAAAGAGCAAGGTATATATACAATAGGTTACTTAGAAGATCAATCTTATATGGCTGAAAATAAGGTGCTTACTAGTGTTCTAAATAACGTGCCTATGGCTTATAATGCCATTTTGGAAGATTTTCTAAGTGAAGAAGGAATTAAGTTTGAAAAGAAATACTTGGATGATAATGATGGAGTTTACGGTATTGCACCTTTTGGTCCGATGTTTTCAGAAGATGAAATTGAATTAATCGAAGAAACAACAGACTATAAAATACCACGATAATTTTAGCTAATGATAGGAGAAATGCCAAATGATTTCCTCTTTTCGAAAATTTTCATTACGCAATAAATTACTATGCATTCTCCTTACTGTAATGGTTATTTTTAGTGGCTTTTCACTTTTATTAATTCAATCCATTGAAGAAGTAAGTGATGTAACGAACTCTATCAAAGATGAAAACCTACCTGAAATCGTATGGTTAAATCAGTGGGAAAAGGAATTAGAAATAAAAAAACAGATAGTTCTCAGTCATTCTCATACTGATTTTGAAGATGATTTCCAACAGGCATTTGAAGAGAATGAGATTGCCACCAGTAGTATGGAATTAGAGGATGAAATTCCAATACCAGAAAGTATTGAAGGCATCCATAAGCAACTTATGTTATTAGATTTCACTGTGACCAACAAAGTATTTGGTTTGCTTGAATATGGCGAAGCAGAGGCAGCTAAAAATGTGATTGAATCAGAATACTTACCTGTTCTAGAATCACTTAAAGAAACAATCATTACGCAGAGGGATAATGAGTACAGTTCTTTACAACAAAATACTAATACATACCCCGAGATTATTGAAAAGTCCTTATATTTTTTACTTATCATTACGATATTCGGTGTTTTAATTTCTTTATATTTTTCATTTAAAATGAGTAAGAGTATTACAAAACCTATTGAATCGATGGTTTCGAAGGTAAACAAAATTGCAAATGGTAATTATGGGGAAACCGTATCTAGTACAACCCAGTTGGAATTGCAAAGTTTAGCTAAATCGATTAACCAAATGTCCGTCAGCTTGCAACAGTCGTTCCAGCAAATCATTTCTGATAAAATGAAGCATGAACAAATTTTAAACTCGTTGCCTGTAGGTATCATTACGTATGATAATAATGCCAATGAATATTTGGCAAATTCATATGTACGTGATTTATTTGAATTGAGCAATGAAATCATTACGGATAAAGATATTATTGAAAAGCAAAATAAATATCCTATACTTAAAATGCTTGTTTCTAATGAGTCTTTCCAAAATAAAAAGCTTCATATTACTATTCGCAATAAAGAGTATGTCTTATTAGTTTCGCAGAGTAAATTGAAAGATCATCATCAAATGACAACAGGAAAAATCCTTTTCTTTATTGATGTTACGGAATCTACGAAACTGGAAAATCGTATCATTCAGTCAGAAAAACTTGCTTTAGTTGGGGAGATGGCGGCTAGTTCAGCTCACGAGATAAGAAATCCTTTAACAGTTATCCATGGCTTCTTAACACTTATGAAGGAGTCGATGTCAGATGAGGAAATGAAAAAGTACAACTTTCATTTAATAATGAAAGAGATTCACAGACTTTATTCTATTGTGGAACAGATGTTATTAATGTCAAACCATAAAAAGCCAGAAAAAGATATGGTATTATTGAAAGACATGCTAGATGACTTACTCCCGCTGATGTATAATTCATTGGAAGCAAAAAATATTAAAGTTGAGACAGATATAACTGACGAATACATACTTGCCGATCAAAAGCAGTTAAAGCAAGTATTCTTAAATCTCTTGCGAAATAGTAAGGATGCAATAGGGGATAGCGGTTCAATAAAGATAGAAAGTAAAGTGGAAAATAACCAATACCATATATATGTAAGTGATACCGGATCAGGTATTCCAGATTCTGTTAAAGATGTCTTGTTTGAACCTTTCTCTACATCTAAATCTAACGGAACTGGACTAGGATTAAATGTTGTTTGTAGAATTATTAAAAATCATCAAGGTGACATTTCTGTTGTTTCTAGCGATTCTTCAGGAACGACATTTAAAATAACACTGCCTATTATTAAGACTAAAAGGTCAGTTAATTGAAAAAGTTGATGTCAATTGTTACTATTTAAGAAAGTACTTTATTTAGAGAGGGCGAGCAAAATGGAATTTAACTTATTTATGGGAGATATAGTGGAATCAGCAAGAAACGAAATCACACAAGCAGGATTTGAAGAACTTAGAACGCCTGAAGATGTGAAAGAAGCTTTATCTAAAAGTGGTACCACATTAGTAATGGTAAATTCAACATGCGGATGTGCAGGCGGCGTAGCAAGACCTGCTGCAGCTAGTGCTATTCATTATGATAAAAGACCAGAACAGCTAGTGACAGTTTTTGCTGGACAGGATCGAGAAGCAACAGAAGTTGCACGTCAATATTTTGAAGGTTATGAACCATCGTCACCATCATTTGCTTTGTTAAAGGATGGGCAAATTCTGAAAATGGTGGAAAGACATGAAATAGAAGGACATAGCCCAGTAGAAGTAGTGAATAAACTGCAAGGACTGTTTGAGCAATATTGTGAGGAAGTGTAATCGGCGAGATTTCATACCATAGCGTGAGAAGTTTTAAACCCGTTTCAATCACGAATGAAACGGGTTTAAATTTGTTATTATCTAATCGTTATCATTTGAAAATACTGAACAGTCAAAGTTAGTTAACAAACATTGCTAAACCTGCTGTTAAAGTTGATAATACCATTGCTACAATCATAATATATATAACCAGTTTCATTCGTTTTTCACGCTTAGATGCCATATTAAATCCTCCTTTATGAGCAATACTAAACTATATTTTACAACTAATTAAAAGAATGGACAAGTACATATCAAGAAAAGGGGTATAAACTTTGATCAATCAAGAACGTATTGTTAACCAATTTATCGAGTTAGTAAAAATGGATTCAGAAACGGGAAAAGAAAGAAAAATAGCTGATTATCTAATCAATCATTTTCAGCAATTAGCTTTAGAAGTAAAAGAAGATCAAACCAATCAAATAACAGGACATGAAGCAGGGAATATCATTGCATGCCTAGAAGGCACAAATAAAAACATGCCGGGGATTTATTTTACCGCACATATGGATACTGTAGCTCCTGGCGAAGGGATTCAGCCAGAAATACGTGATGGTATCATCTATTCAGATGGAATGACGATTTTAGGTGCGGATGATAAAGCTGGAATATCAGCTATTTTAGAGCTTATTCATATTATGAAAGAAAACCCGATAGAACATGGTGATATTTATTTTGTGATTATGAGTGGGGAAGAATCTGGACTTGTAGGATCCCGACAATTTGACGTTAAGCACTTACCGGTGGAGTACGGTTATGCGCTGGATAGTGATGGGGAGGTTGGCACCATTATTACAGCTGCACCAGCACAAGCAAAATTATATGCCACGATAAACGGAAAGGCTGCTCATGCTGGGGTGAGTCCGGAAAAAGGAATTTCTGCGATAAGTATGACTGCTAAAGCAATTACGAAGATGCCATTAGGTCGAATCGATGAAGAAACTACTGCCAATATAGGAAGTTTTGAAGGGAAAGGACCGACAAATGTAGTATGTGAGCAAGTATTATTAGTTGCAGAAGCAAGGTCTTTATCAAAAGATAAATTAGATAGACAGGTGAACGTAATGTGTCATGCGTTGGAAGAAACAGCTTCACAAATGGGTGGAACGGTTGATATAGAAGTTAAAGCCATGTACCCAAATTATCAATTTACAGAAAAGGATCAAGTCGTACAAGTGGCTCAGGCTGCTGTAAAAGCTGTAGGCAAGACCCCTGCATTAAAAGTAAGTGGTGGTGGAAGTGATGCAAATCATCTATCTGGAAAGGGAATTCCAACAGTTAACTTAGCAGTAGGTTACGAAAATATTCATACGAAAGATGAAAGGATTAGTATTGCAGATTTAACAGAGGTACCTGTTTTATTATATGAAATTGTTAAAAAATCAACTGAATGAGCGTGATGATATGAAATCATGGTATCCGAAAAACGGACGTGTCATATTACATGTTGATATGAATAGCTTTTATGCATCGGTAGAAATAGCAGATAATCCACAGTTAAAAGGCAAGCCGCTTGCTATTGCAGGTAATCCTGATGAACGTAAAGGAATCGTTGTTACAAGTAGTTATGAAGCACGAAGTAAAGGTGTAAAAACTACGATGTCTCTTTGGGAAGCAAAAAAACATTGTCCTCAATTGATTGTAAAAAGACCAAATTTTGATCGCTATCGAGAAGTTTCCAATCAAATTTTTCGTATTTTGGAAGATTATACACCATATGTGGAGCCTGTCTCGATTGATGAGGCGTTTCTGGATATTACAGATAGCTATGATCTAGGTAATCCGCTTGATATTGCCGATGCTATTCAACAACATCTCGGAAATGATTTACACTTACCTTGTAGTATCGGGATAGCACCTAATAAATTCCTGGCGAAAATGGCTTCAGATATGAAAAAGCCAAACGGTATTACGATATTAAGAAAAAGAGATGTCTCCGCTAAATTATGGCCGTTGCCAATTGAAGAAATGTATGGAATTGGAAATAAAACTGCCGAAAAATTAAAGAAATATCAGATCGAAACAATTGAAGATTTAGTGGAAACAGATACAGTGCTATTAAAAGGGTTACTAGGTGTGAATGGGGAGAGGTTAAAAACAAGGGCGTTGGGAGAAGACCCACGTCCAGTTGATCCAGAAAGTGCGAGCAGTTTTAAAAGTATCGGAAGCTCTCAGACTTTCCCTGTTGATGTATCTGATTATGAGCAACTACTTGGACAATTACGAGTTCTTTCAGAAAGCGTTGAAAAGCGTCTGCGTCGAAAATCAGCTGTAGGTGATACCATTCAGTTAACCATCCGTTACAGCGATAGAAAGACAATCACGAGAAGAATGAGATTGAATCAGTACGTTGAAAAGGCTTCTGACATATTATTTTACAGCGAACAGTTATTGGAAGAGCATTGGAATGCTGATCCCGTTAGGTTACTAGGTATTACTGTACAAAATGCGGTAAAAAAAGAGGATATTACTTACCAGTTAGATCTGTTTCATTATTTAGATGAGCCCCATTAGGATTTGACTATGACTAATTGAGTGATCAGGAGAGTTAATACTTTAATAAGTTTCGGGGACATAATTAAATATAGAACGAGAATCCGAACTATCTGAATCGCCCACAGAAAGCGAAGTATTTTGCCGTAGCGGTATGCGTACTCAGACATTAATGTTCGGATTTTTGGTATCTAATTCCTCTGTTGTCCTTGACTCATAGTCTCACTTTATGGAAGTTGAATAAAAATCATGTGCGATAACCGTTTGTTCAAAATATTGCTTAGCCTCTCGTAATAATTGATTTACTTCATCCAATTGAAACCTCGATGATATATGTGTAAGAATCAATTTTTTTACATTTGCTTTTTGTGCGATTTTTGCAGCTTGTGCTGTAGTAGAGTGAAAGTAATTATATGCCAGTTGTACCTGTTCCTGGTTAAAAGTAGCTTCGTGAATTAATAGCTCCACATTTTGGACAAAAGAAACATATTCTTCTTTAGTTCTGGTATCACCTAAAATGGCAACGCTTTTGCCTTTCTTCGGCTCTCCGATATAGTCTTTGGAGTGGACTGTGTTACCATTGGGTAGTTGGACTGTTTCTTTTGTTTTAAATTGACGATAGATCGGACCAGGTGTAATACCATCTTCTTTTAATTTATCTACTAATAATGGACCCTGACTGTCTTTTTCATCAATGCGGAATCCAAAGCTGTCAATCGCATGGTCTAATTTTTTCACAGAGACAGAAAATTGATCATCCTCAAAAATAATCCCCTCTTTCAGTTCTTCTATCATAATAGGATAGGATAGTTTGGATTGACTAACCGTTAATGCAGTTTCTATAAATTGTTTAATTCCTGTAGGACCGTAAATAGTTACTGGTTCTTCTCCACCTTGAAAAGATCGACTGCTTAACAAGCCAGGTAGCCCGAAAATATGATCTCCATGTAAATGGGTGATGAATATTTTCTCTATCTTCCTTGGCTTGATTGAAGTATGTAATATTTGGTGTTGAGTTGCTTCGCCGCAATCAAACATCCAAAGACCATTACGCTCTTGTAACAAATCTAGTACGATGGATGTAACATTACGATCTTTACTAGGTAATCCAGCCCCTGTTCCTAAAAAGTGTATGTGCATCGATTAATTCCTTTCTGTAAATCTTCTTTTTTTGATGTCGATCGCTAATTTAGGTACATCTGTAAAAAGGGCATGACACCCTAACCGAATCGCTTTCTTAATAGCAATTGATGAATTCACTGTATATACCGCGACATATAATTGGTTATCATTTGCCAGCATAACTAACCTGTTCGATAGTAGACGATAACTGATATGGATACCCTTTGCTTTAATTTTTTTACTGTATGGCACCAAAGCTTTATTATGTCTACCTGATAATAAAGCATAATCGATATCAACTTTTCTATCATAAATTTTTGTAATACTATCATGGTTAAAACTCGAAATAACAGTATGCTTTGTCATTTTGTATTTAGCTAATTTCTGGCAGACTATGTCTTCTAACCCTTGATAGAAAACAATATTATTTTTAAGTTCTATGTTTAATTTTAATTGTTTATCCTGGTTCCATGCAAGTAGGTCATCTAAGGTTGGTATTGTTGTGTCTTTATAATGGTAAGATTTCCAACTTCCAGCATCTAATTGTTTCAGCTCATCATAAGTAAAATCTTTCACAAAACCTTTCCCGTTAGTAGTCCTGTTTAGTTGTTCATCATGAATTAAAACAGGGATGTTGTCTTTCGTTAATTGTACATCTGTTTCAATACCATCTGCACCGTGTTTATATGCTAATTCAAAAGCTGGCATTGTATTTTCTGGTGCATATTTGCTAGCGCCGCGATGTGCATAAATAATGGTAGACATCATTTCACCTCTAAATAAAAGTTTAACTTCTTCATGATTGTCTTTAATTTATTAGGAAAAGTCAATGATCTAGCTAAAAAATTCGCTATTTCTAACAGAAAATTTACATACACTTCAAAATCAATTGGTTCTGTCCGTGTTATAGAATATGATATGATAAGGGTGGAGTTGATAGAATGAATCAGTTAAAAGAAAAACATGTATTGATTACTGGCGCTTCTAGCGGTATTGGTGAAGCTTTAGCCTTTGCTTTAGCGGAACAAAGAGCTATTCCTGTCTTAGTTGCCAGAACAGAAAATAAATTAATCGAGATTGCAAGAAGAATAGAAAAAATATATGGAATCAAGTCGATTACTTATCCAGTTGATATTACCGATCGTAAAGAGTGGCAGAAGGGAATGGATCAAATTCTCAAGGAATGTGGTAAAATAGACATCCTCATCAATAACGCAGGTGTAGGTTATTTTGAGTCATTTGATCAATTAAATTGGAAACAGATTGATAATATGATTCGGCTTAATTTGGATTCTCTGTTTTTCACGACTTACTATATGCTTCCAACACTTATGAATCAACCAGTCGCACATATAGTGAACATCGGTTCTCAAGCAGGAAAAATAGCTACACCTAAATCTGCTGTATATAGTGCTACAAAAGCAAGTGTTATCAGTTTCTCTAATGCTTTACGTATGGAACTGGAAGGAAAGATACCTGTTACATCGGTAAATATTGGACCAGTAAAAACTGCTTTTTTTGAAACTGCAGATCCAAACGGGGATTATCAAAAAAGTGTCGCAAAGCATATGTTGGATCCAAATGATGTAGCGAACCACATAACCAAATGCCTTTTTAAGAATAAAAGGGAAATAAATTTACCATTTTGGATGCATGCGGGAAGTAAGCTATATCAAAACTTTCCACGAATAATGGAAACCATTTTAAAACCCGCTTTTAAGAAGAAGTAATGGAGGGATATTATGCAATTGATAATTACAGAAAATGCACTAGGTAAAATAAATTCATTAGCAAATTCGAAAAATACTATCTTAGCTTTAACATATGACACAGAGGGCTGCGGGTGTGGTGTTAACGGCATGCCTACTATTTCACTCATTCCTAGACGAGAAGCGAATCACATAGAGGTGGAATGTGATCAATTTGATGTAGTTGTCCATAACCAAGAAGCTACATTTTTTAGTGAAAAAATGAAATTAGATTATAATGGTGCAACGTTCAGATTAACAAGTCCGAATGAAATGTTAAATCCGTTTATCCACATACATTCAGTAATAGCCTAACTATAAAAGAGATGTATAAAATCGCTGTTATTATCGAATTGTTGGTGGCATTACAGCATAAATAGTTGGGATTCGTTTGGCCTGAAGATCCACTTTTTCGAGCGTTTTTTGCTCGAAAAAGTTAACTGAAGGGCAAACCCCACGAAAGGAAAGGGAGCAGTTAGTGGTGGTCAAGCTGTTCAAATATTCATCATTACTACCAAAGTAATCCACGTCTACTTAGCATTTAATGATGAAGTGGCGGGGTTTGCCGGTTTTTTTATCTGTGTTGTTGATAGGTATTTGCTTTGGTTATTTCTTTAACTTTTGCAAATTGTTCAGGGTTAAAATGTTGATTTAATGCTTCGGCATTCTCTTTTAATTGTGCAATCGAGCTCGCACCAGCTACGACTGAAGCAACAGATTGTTCTTGTAATACGTATTGCAATGCCAAGCCGTTCAATGTCTGGTTATCCTGCAACACCCCTCGTAACTGCTCAACCGTATGTTTTAAGGTACTTGCATCATAATCTATATATCCGTTCTTACCTTTTGCTGAAACAACTTCTGGACCTTTAGCACTTAACATGCCTTTAGCTAGTGATCCTCTTGTTACTACACTAATTTGATTTTCAGCTAACTGTGTCATCACTTCTTCTTCCGGACGACGATCGAGCATGCTGTATTGCATCATCACACTAGTGATATTAGACTTTGAAATATATTCACGAATGACATTTGGCCTGATCGAAGAAATACCATAATAGCGTATGAAACCTTCCTTCACCAATTCCTCAAAAGCTTCAATTGTTTCATCTATCGGATCCTCAATCGTACCGCCATGTAACTGATATAAGTCAATGTAATCCGTTTGTAGTCTTCTTAAGCTTTCTTTAACTTGTTCTTTAATATAAGCTTTTCGAGGATCCCAAAACCAACTGCCATCGTTTTTTAAATGATTCCCTACTTTTGTAGCTAATACAATTTGATCTCGTTTATTTTTAATCGATTGACCGACGATTTCTTCATTTACACCTTGATCATATAAATCAGCTGTATCTAAATAATTAATACCAACTTCCAATGCTTCATCAATAATTTCACTGGCTTTGGTTGGGGAGGTGCCTAGAGACATACAACCAAGTGCAATTTGAGAAACCTCAAGTTCGGACATTCCGAGTTTTGTTTTTTTCATATTGTTCATCCTTTCTACATCATCCATATAAATTCATTGTACAAATCGTAACAAAGAAATACAATGAAAGAGACTGTAGGAAAGAGAAAGGATGAAATGTTATGACTAATTTTAATGAGAAAACCATTCATACAACAGCTATTTTTGAAGGAAAGGTGATTAATGTGCAAGTAGATGACGTCACCTTACCAAATGGGAAAACATCAAAAAGAGAAATTGTAAAGCATCCAGGGGCTGTTGCGATAATTCCAGTAACGGAGGATAATAAAATTATTTTTGTCAAACAATATCGTAAGCCACTAGAAAAAACATTAGTGGAGATTCCAGCGGGAAAACTGGAACAAGATGAGGCACCTGAAGTAACGGCATTAAGAGAATTAGAAGAAGAAACAGGTTATACGACAGATCAATTAACATATGTGACTTCCTTTTACACCTCTCCCGGCTTTGCGGATGAAATAATGTACCTATATAAAACAAGTTCATTGACAAAGGTAGAGCAGCCAAAAGCAATGGACGAAGATGAATTTGTCGAATTAATCGAACTATCATTGGAAGAGGCAGAAAGGTTAGTTACAGAACAAAAAATACATGATGCAAAAACAGCTTATTCGATTCTTTATTTACAACACAAGGGTTTGAAGTAAAATGCTAAAAGAATTTTTTACCGATTTACATATTCATATTGGACGTAATTTAAAGGGGAAGCCAGTGAAGATTACTGCTTCCCAACATTTAACATTGATGAATATTATGCAAGAGGCCAGTGAACGGAAAGGGATAGATATTGTCGGTGTTATTGACTGTCATGCTCCAACGGTTCTAAACGAGGTTGAGCTAGCTGTTGAACAAGGGAAGGCAGCGGAACTAGCAGATGGTGGTGTTCAATTTGGGGACACAACGTTAATTTTAGGTAGCGAAATAGAGGTATATGACAAAAACTGTAAAGGACCGATACATGTGTTATGTTTCTTTCCATTTATTCGAAATATGAAGGCATTTTCCCTTTGGCTGTCTTCACATATGAAAAATAATGAACTAAGTTCACAACGTTATTACGGTGATGCTGTTACTTTACAAACAAAAACACATGAGCTGGATGGGTTATTCATTCCTGCCCATGTTTTTACACCATTTAAGAGTCTGTTCGGGAAAGGAGTAGCTTATTCTTTAACAGAGGTATTAGATCCAGATCAAGTGGACGCCATTGAACTTGGTTTAAGTTCTGATACCAAGATGGCTGATCAAATTGAAGAATTACACCGGTACACGTATTTAACGAATTCAGATGCCCATTCGTTGCCGAAAATAGCAAGAGAATATCAACAGTTACTTTTAGCAGAACCAAGTTTTAAAGAATTAAAAATGGCATTAAATAATGAAGCTGGGCGATGTGTTAACCAAAATTTTGGAATGAATCCTAAATTAGGAAAATATTATGCAACAGTATGTGCCAACTGTCTTGCCTCATTTAAAGGAGACGAATGTTCTAAATGCGGTTCTAGTAAATATGTTAAAGGTGTATCAGATCGAATACGAGAATTAGCTTCCGATCAAGTTACTGCTAGTAAGCGACCAGATTATATATATCAAGTACCACTTGAATATTTGCCTAAACTGGGGCCAAAAACGATGGACAAGTTGTTAGATCATTTTGGTAACGAAATGAATATTATTCACTATATTCCAGAAGTTGATTTAGCAAAAGTTGTTGGAGATAATCTCGCTGAAATGATTATTAAATTACGTAAAGGGAAGTTAATGGTGGCTGAAGGTGGAGGCGGACGATATGGAAAAGTTGAAAGTTGACCGTAATAATATTATGTAAATTTAAAATAAACTCTAGTTGTGTTCTATTTCTATTATTCCAATCATAGATTGGAAACGAGAACATAATTAGAGGATGTGAATGAATTGAAACTACCAAAAAGCAGAAAACCCATCTCCAATCATCTTGCAAAATACCATACCATCTATATATTTACGATTATTCTTTTTATAACCGGGATCATATTTGGCGCAATTATCGTCAACAGTATGAATTTTGTTCAAAAAGAAGATTTATTTTTTTATTTAGAACGATTCTTTCTTGGTTATTTACAAGATGAAGATATATCGAAACAAGCATTATTTCAAAATGCAATATTTTATCATATTCAATTTCTATCTTTGCTTTTTTTTCTGGGATTAGCGGTTATTGGATTACCTATCATTTGGGTGTTATTATTTGTCAAAGGAGTAGCAATCGGATTTACTGTTGGTTTCTTTGTTAATCAACTAGGTATCAAAGGATTGTTGTTCTCATTCTCTGCAATAGCACCACAAAATTTGATTCTCATTCCAATCTATATAATGGCTAGTAGTTTTGCTATGATATTCTCATTAACTTTGTTACAGAGTATGTTTTCGAGACGTTATAAACAACCGATTTTACAGATATTTTACCGATATACTGCTGTTTTCATCTGCTTAATGATCGTGGTTAGCATTGCAGCTTTATTGGAATCGATAGTTTCATTTGAAACGATGAGATTAATATCTGACAGATTTATTAATTTATAATAATTATTAAAAAATAAGAGTTTATTAAAGTTTTTTATAATTATTTTAATTGACACCTTACATTGGAATATTTATAATGTACATATGTAAGGAGGTCTTCATTATGGAACACCGATTAGACCGTATTAAGAAGGAATTGCACGCTCAAAGTTATAAATTAACTCCACAGCGTGAAGCAACTGTCCGTGTATTATTGGAAAGAGAAGAAGACCATCTTAGTGCGGAAGATGTTTATTTATTAGTAAAAGATAAATCACCTGAAATAGGTTTAGCAACTGTATATAGAACTCTAGAATTATTAACAGAATTAGAAATTGTCGATAAAATTAACTTTGGTGATGGGGTTTCTCGCTACGATCTTCGCAAAGAAGGGGCAAAGCATTTCCATCATCATTTGGTTTGTACGGAATGTGGATCAGTAGAAGAAATAATGGATGACTTGTTGGAAGAAGTCGAGCAAATTGTTCAAACTGATTGGGGATTTATTGTCAAAGATCACCGATTAACATTCCATGGAATATGCCAAAAATGTCAAGATCGAATTTGTCGAAATTGTGAAGCAAAAAAATTATCCGCTAAATAGGTATATTTTTATATAATATCGGTATAAATTCTAATAGAGTCTATTCTATTAGGAGAATGCCATATGTCATCCATTGTAAAAGTTTTTTTTGAAATGATGAAGTTTTTTATTATTTTTGTGTTGTGCACCATTTTGTTTTATTATGTGATCAAAGCGTTACATCAAGAGTATGAAAAATTAGATCGCTATGAGTATCCTCAAGGAAATGCTGTAAAAGTGTTTCAGCAGGAAGAGCCCGATGTTTGGGAGCGTTTGAGTATCTTTTTTCGATTGGGAGAATAAATCATGGATGAGATGCAATATCCAGTAGAAGAGTTTTTTCACTTTTTAAAAATAGAAAGAGGATTATCTGATAATACCTTGCAAGCTTATAAACGAGACCTTCTCAAGTATTATCATTTTCTTAAGGAAGAACGAGAACTAACGGAATGGAAACAGGCTGGTCGTCATGATATTATGCAATTTTTGTATCATTTGAACGACCAGGGTAAATCAGCCGCTACTATCGCAAGAATGTTGTCCACTTTAAGACTATTTCATCAATTTTTAATAAGAGAATATCAGCTGAAAGAGGACCCAAGTTTACATATTGAAACGCCAAAAGCAAACCGAAAATTGCCAAAAGTGTTATCTGCAAAAGATATAGATAAATTACTAAATATTTCAGCTGTAGATAAATATTCCATACGTAACAAAGCGATGTTAGAAACCCTTTATGCAACAGGGTTGCGTGTTTCAGAACTGATTAACTTAAAGATGAACGATTTGCATTTAACAATGGGATTTGTTCGCTGTTTTGGAAAAGGATCTAAAGAACGGATTGTTCCTTTAGGTGATATTGCTAAAGATGCTTTAGATTTATATATTCAATCTGCTAGACACGATTTAGTTAAGAAAAAGCAAACCGAAACAGTATTTGTCAACCATCATGGAAACCCATTGTCACGTCAAGGGTTTTGGAAGATTATTAAAGAGGTTGCCAGAGATGCAGGTATTGAAAAGGAGCTGTCACCACATACATTACGCCATTCCTTTGCAACACACCTGCTAGAGAATGGCGCTGATTTAAGAGCAGTCCAAGAAATGCTTGGTCATGCAGATATATCTACAACTCAAATCTATACCCATGTTTCTAAATCTAGATTAAAAGATATTTATAAAACACATCATCCAAGAGCTTAAATTCGTCACGATTGTCATCGTGGCGATTTATTTGTTTACATAGGTATATTGATTTAGCTTCTTATTTGTTCCTCTATCATAACAATTATTCTACAACATCGCAGATTTCATTAATGAATATACTAATATGAGGCATACTACGTTGATAGGGAGGGTATGGAAGAATAGGAGGGATTAGCATGCCAACTTTTAATCGAATCTTTTTAATTGTACTTGATTCTGTAGGTATAGGAGAAGCACCTGACGCGGCAGATTTTAATGACATTGGTGCTGATACATTAGGTCATATTGCCGAACATCGAAATGGATTGCATATGCCTTATATGGGAAAACTGGGTTTAAGTAATATAAAGGAAATTAACGGCATAGAAAAGACATCTAAGCCAAAGGCTCATTATACGAAAATGCAAGAAGCGTCCAATGGAAAAGATACAATGACAGGTCATTGGGAAATGATGGGCCTCTATATTGATACTCCTTTTCGAACATTTGAACAATTTCCTGAAGAGTTAATTAAAACGATTGAACAGAAAACGGGAAGAAAAGTAATTGGCAATAAACCAGCTTCAGGTACAGAAATTATTAAAGAATTAGGTCCAAAACATATGGAAACAGGAAATCTTATTGTTTATACTTCAGCTGATTCCGTATTACAAATTGCAGCCCATGAAGAAATTATTCCAGTAAAAGAGTTATATGAAATTTGTGAGTTTTGCCGTGAACTGACTTTAGACGAAAAATATATGATCGGGCGTGTAATTGCCAGACCATTTGTCGGTGAGCCAGGTCATTTCGAACGGACTGCTAATCGACATGATTATGCCCTAAAACCTTTTGGATATACTGTTATGAACTCTTTGGAAGATGGTGGCTATGATGTTGTTGCGTTAGGTAAAATTACGGATATCTATGATGGTGAAGGAGTCACGGAATCAATTCGAACAAAAGATAATGATGATGGGATGGATAAATTTATTCAATCAATGGATAAATCGTTTCACGGTCTGAATTTTATAAATTTAGTTGATTTTGATGCTAAATATGGCCATAGAAGAAATCCAGATGGGTATGCAGAAGCGCTAGAAAAGTTTGATCAATATTTACCGAGAGTATTAGATAAATTACAAGAAGATGATTTACTTATCATAACAGCAGATCATGGTAATGATCCTACTCATCACGGAACAGATCATACGAGAGAATATGTACCGTTACTTGTTTATCATCACGGGATAGATGTAGGAAAAGAGTTACCTGTAAGAGAAACATTTGCTGATGTTGGAGCTACAATTGCGGACAATTTTAAGGTGAAACGTTCCCAATATGGTAAAAGCTTTTTGAGCGATATAACATAAGAATTTTAATTTCTTAATTGCTTACCCTTACTTAGTAAGGAGTATAAAGATTGATAAAAGAAAAAGCTAGTCCGATTCTTTGGCCTTCAGGTTGAACCTTGACTGCTAACAAAATGGAAGAATAGGTAAAAGAGTAATTGTGTAAATAACTTCAAAAAAGAGGTGACTGGAATGAGAATGGTTGATATTATCGCCAAAAAGCGAAATGGTGATACGTTAACAGAACAAGAAATTTCTTTCTTTATCAAAGAGTATATGAAAGAAAATATTCCCGATTATCAAGTGTCTGCATTGATGATGGCAATCTATTATCAAGGGATGACACAAGAAGAAACGGCATCCTTAACGAAAAACATGGTTGAATCCGGTGATATTATTGACTTGAGCGCTATTAAAGGTCATAAAGTAGATAAGCATTCAACTGGTGGTGTCGGTGATAAGACAACTTTTATCGTTGGTCCTTTAGTTGCTGCAGCAGGTATTCCAGTAGCAAAGATGTCGGGAAGAGGGTTAGGTCATACCGGAGGGACTATAGATAAGTTAGAATCCATACCTGGCTTTAAGGTCGAATTAACAAACCAGCAATTTATTGATAATGTCAATAAATTCAAGTTATCTGTAGTTGGCCAAACAGGAAATTTAGCCCCAGCTGATAAGAAATTATATGCTTTACGAGATGTTACAGCAACAGTTGATTCAATTCCATTAATCGCAAGTTCGATCATGAGTAAAAAAATTGCTTCAGGAGCTGACAGTATTGTCTTGGATGTTAAAACAGGTTCAGGGGCTTTTATGAAATCATTGCAAGATTCTAAACGATTAGCGAAAGAAATGGTAACGATCGGTAATCAATTAGACAGACAAACCGTTGCCGTGATCAGTGACATGAATCAACCGTTAGGATTTGAGATCGGAAATGCCAATGAGGTAAAAGAAGCAGTTGAAGTATTACAAGGAAAACGAATAGAAGATCTTCGAGAATTAGCAATTGAACTTGCGGCTCATATGACAATATTAGCTGGTGTGTATCAGGATTATTCAGAGGCAACACAATCATTAGAAAGTTTAATTGATAACGGTGACGCGTTAAAATGCTTTATGGACTTTATAGAAGCACAAGGCGGTGATATAACAGTTATTAAAGACCTGTCTCAACTCCCCGGATCATCTTATCACATGGAAGTGAAAGCTGATCAAGGAGGCTATATACATGAAATGGAGGCAGATGAAATAGGGGTAGCAGCTATGCATCTAGGTGCTGGACGAGCAACCAAGGATGATGCTATTAATCACGGGGTTGGCATTACCCTCCAAAAGAAAATTGGTGATTATGTAGACAAAGGCGATACTCTAGCTATCTTAAACAGTGATCAAGAAGATGTCGAACAAATCATCTCTATTGTAAAAAATGCTTATACGATAAAACTTGAAAAAGCAACCCGCCAAAAAATGATATATGAAGTCATAAAATAGGGAGTAGAAAAGATAGCGACGATGTTCGCTATCTTTTTTGCTGTATGTAGGTTGAGAAAGTATATAAGCCTTTTCATTTCTTTATTAAAATGAGTAAAGTGCTTTGTGAAACAGTTTTGTATAAGAAGTGTTAGTTTCTATAACAATTTTTACCGCTAGCATATTGGGTTTTTAACAGATTTCACAATGGGGTGATGGTTGATGTAAATAATAAACCCAAATGTTACTTATATTGTGGTTAGCTAACGTAGGTTGCCGAAGTGTGGGGTAAATACTAATATGATATTTCAAAATTATCAGATCGCAGTAGTGCTCATCATAGTCTTAATGGTGTACTAAGGTTTTATTGATATGGATAGAGGTTTTGCTGTCTTTTTTAAAATATTTCAAAGTAAAAGTTATACTTTTAGATTATTTTGGAAAAAATAGAAATGTTATAAATCGGAGGTGAAGATGTTGAAAAGAATAAGCATAATGATACTCATTGTTATAAGTATGATGGTGATCGGTCAAGGAAACGTATTTGCTCATCATGAAGAGAATCACGTATCAAGTGAAGTAAGTGAAAGTGAATCATTAGATTTAGCCACAAATTCGAAATCAGCGATACTTATCGAGCGTGATACAGGTAATATACTATATGATAAAAATTCTAACGAAGAATTACCACCAGCTAGTATGACTAAAATTATGACTATGCTACTAATTATGGAAGCTATTGAAAAGGGTGAATTATCCTTAGATGAACAAGTCAGAGTCAGTGAAAATGCTGCATCAATGGGGGGATCACAAATCTTCCTAGAAGCGGGAGAAGAAATGTCAGTAGATGACTTGCTAAAGGGTATTGCTATTGCATCAGGTAATGATGCTAGTGTGGCAATGGCAGAAAGAATTGCTGGCAGTGAGCAAGTTTTTGTGGAAATGATGAACGAAAAAGTAGAAGAATTAGGGCTTAAATCTACCAATTTCCAAAATTCAACTGGCTTACCTGCAGAAAATCATTATAGTACTGCTCATGATATGGCCATTATGGCTAAGGAGTTACTAAAGTACGAGGATATTACACATTATACAAGTATTTATGAAGATTATTTGCGTAAAGACACTGAAGATGAGTTTTGGCTTGTTAACACCAATAAACTAGTTCGTTTCTATGAAGGTGTAGATGGTCTGAAAACAGGATATACAAACGAAGCAAAATATTGTTTGACGGCAACCGCAGAGAAAAATGGTATGAGAACTATAGCTGTTGTTATGGGAGCAGAAAGCACGAAAGATCGAAATAGTGATGTAAGCCAATTGTTAGATTATGCTTATGCGAAATTTGAAACAAAGCCATTATATGAGAAAAATCAGGCAGTGACGTCGTTTGAATGGTTAAAAGCAAATAAACAGAAGGTGGATGTAGTTACCAACGACTCTGTATCCATTCTATACCCTAAAGGAACCAATTTAGATGAAATCGATACGAAAATAAAAATTAATCAAGATGTAGAGTTACCGCTAGAGAAAGGAACAATGGTTGGTAAGCTCCAAGTGGTAGAGGGAGAAGACATTATTAGTGAAACAGATTTAATTGTATTAGAAGATATTAAGCATGCTAATGTACTTCAGCTGTTTAAACGAACATTTCAATCATTCTTTTAACGAAATGGAAAGAATAAAGTGGGTCGAATTTAAGCTTATTTAGACGATTTCATTCTAGTTTTGTCAATAAGCAGGATTATGGATGAGAGATATAGAAAAAAGTAATACAGAAAAAACTGGGAGGGAAATATATGCAATTACAGACTCAATTTACTGTAGTCGAAGATGTTTTAATCGTCCGATTGGATGGTGAACTAGATCACCATTCTGCTGCTCGATTAAAAATAGAATGGCAAGATCGCCTGCATCAAGAGGGGATTAAGCACGTCATTTTAAATCTTGATGCCTTACATTTTATGGACAGTTCAGGTTTAGGGGTTGTATTAGGGCGTTATAAGGAAGTAAAGCAATTAGGAGGAGAAATGATTGTTTGTTCTGTCAACCCAGCAGTAAAAAGGTTATTTAATATGTCGGGATTATTCAAGATTGTTAGGCTAGAGTCAAATGAAGATTTTGCTCTTTCCAGTTTGGGGGTGGCATCATGAATAATGCAATGGAATTAAAGTTTAGAAGTGTCAGTGAAAATGAAGCATTTGCTAGAGTTTCAGTTGCTGCATTTGTATCACAAATTGATCCAAATATGGATGAATTAACAGAAATCAAAACTGTTGTTTCGGAAGCAGTAACCAATGCTATTATTCATGGTTACGAAGAGGACCCAAACCAATACGTCTATATCTCTTGTTCCTTAACTGATCAGACATTATCCATTTTAATTGAGGATGAAGGAATGGGAATTGATAATATCGATTTAGCGAAAGAACCACTATATACCTCTAAACCAGAACTTGAGCGGTCGGGAATGGGTTTTACTATTATGGAAAACTTCATGGATAAAGTCGAAATTATTTCACATCCAGGAGAAGGCACAAAGGTGAGAATGACAAAAGATTTTCAAACTAGCAAAACCATGTGTAATTAGGTGATGCCTATGAAAACACAAATGTCTAACGCATCACCTTTAGATGATAAAGATGTAAAGAGGTATATCCAGTTAAGTCAACAAGGGGATGAGGAAGCGAGATCATTATTGGTAGAGAAAAATATTCGCCTTGTTTGGTCTGTTGTTCAACGTTTTCTCAACAGAGGTTATGATCAAGATGATTTGTTTCAAATTGGTTGCATCGGTTTACTAAAGTCAATTGATAAATTCGACTTAGAATACGATGTCAAATTCTCCACTTATGCTGTACCGATGATAATTGGTGAAATCCAACGTTTCATACGAGACGATGGTACAGTAAAAGTTAGTCGTTCCTTAAAAGAAATTGGCAATAAAATAAGAAGGGTAACAGATGAGTTAACAAAAGAACTCGCTCGAGCCCCAACAGTACAAGAGATTGCTGAAAAGCTAGATCTTACGCCTGAAGATATCATCCATGCGCAAGAAGCGACAAAGAAACCGCAATCCATACATGAAACCGTATATGAAAATGACGGTGATCCTATTACGTTACTGGATCAGATTGCAGACGTCAATGACAATTGGTTTGATAAAATGACAATGGAACAGGTTATTAAAGACCTAGATGAACGTGAGCGGTTGATTGTATACTTAAGATATTATAAGGATAAAACCCAAACAGAGGTTGCAAACCGACTGGGAATTTCACAAGTTCAGGTTTCCCGAATAGAAAAGAAAATATTAGAAAAAATAAAAGAAGAAATCACAAATTAAGATTATCCTCCGGGATAGTCTTTTTTTATGGAATATTTACATAATATCCATAAACTGCGAAGTACCTTGGACATGGATTTGCTCTCCTCCATATGCATTTTGATGAGTGCTGCCATACGCTTCGGCAGAATACTGCGCTTTCCGTGGGCTGTTTTTAGCTAACTTGGTCAAGAAATCCACTTTACCAAGTGGATCTTCAGCTCGCGTGAGTTCCCACAGGAGTCTCCGTATTCTGCCTCCGCTATTGTTGTGTTCTGGTTATAGAAAGGATAGAACTCATGGAACTACATATGGTGGAGAAATCGACTGGTTGATTTTGGATTAGTGTTGTGGAGCAAATCTTAACGAAGGCCGCCCACTTCCACTCC
>NZ_WJEB01000033.1:0-7530 GCF_010994085.1 Gracilibacillus saliphilus
TTCTGGTTATAGAAAGGATAGAACTCATGGAACTACATATGGTGGAGAAATCGACTGGTTGATTTTGGATTAGTGTTGTGGAGCAAATCTTAACGAAGGCCGCCCACTTCCACTCCTGTGGGAACTGTTTGACCTGAAGATCCACTTTTTCGAGCGTTTTTTTGCTCGAAAAAGTTAGCTGAAGGGTAAACCCCACGGAAAGGGAAGTGGGCAGCCGGAGTGGCGGTTATGATCACGATATATGTCAAAATTACTTCATAGGCGACCGTGCATTTAGTTTCGAACAAAAAGTATCTTCATTTCTAAATAGAGTGTTTTGTTTTTCTGTGCTGTTATGAATGAATATTTAAAATCAACTTATACTAAGAACACCATTTTCCTCACAAGCAAGCTAATAGTAAAAGGATGATGTAATGTGCAGGAAGAAAAAGTATATATTCGACTCAAAAAAAAGATTGAAGTGAATAAACAACATTTAATTACTTTAAACGATATTGCCTTTATTACCGGAAATATTGATTATCTGAAAGAATTAGAAACTTTAAAAATTTATCAAATTACGGAGAAAGATCAAAATGTTTCTGTTATTGATGGTTTCCAATTATTAGATACCCTAGTAGAAACTTATCCTTTCCTTAGTGTTGAATTGTTAGGATCAAATCAAGTAATTGTAGAGATTAAAAAAAATGACAGAAAAGCTAATATCTTTTTAATCCTGTTAATCTGGCTACTTCTTTGTATTGGTTCAGCAATGGCGATTATGAATTTTCATTATGATGTCAGTATGGAAGAGGTACATCAAGGGTTGTATTTCTTGTTAACAGGGGAACAACAAAATAAACCACTATGGATTCAAATTCCCTATTCAATCGGTTTAGGCTTAGGGATGATCCTTTTCTTTAACCATATTTTCAAAAAACGTTTCAATGAAGAACCAAGCCCGTTAGAAGTTGAAATGTTTAACTATCAACAGGACCTTGATCATTATTTAATTTATCATGAGAATGTTCTAAATAAGCGCAATGACTCGTGAAATAGTATATATTGTAGTGGAAATCGCAATAGGATTCGGATCAGGGCTAATGGTAGGTGCGGGCTTTGTAGCTTTTTTAACTGTATTAGGAATTATACCGAGATTAGTTCAGCTAAGTAAATCAATTGACTGGATGAAATATTATCAAGCAAGTGTTATCGTTGGTGCCTTACTAGGTACATATTTATCTTTCACAGAGTGGACGTTGAACCTTCCAGTTTACATCTTAGGTTTCTGGGGGTTACTACACGGTATTTTTATTGGAATGTTGGCTGCTGCATTAACAGAAGTATTAAATGTATTTCCAATTTTGATGAAAAGATTAGGGATAGATAAAGAATTACTATGGTTATTAATGGCAATTGTGATCGGTAAAATAGCCGGGTCTTTGTTTCATTGGATCATCTTCGTAGATATTTTTTAAAGAAGGAGTTCATCATGAATAAAAAGAAAAATAAAACACTAGTAAATAAATTGCTAAGAAAAAATCAGGAATACATGAAAACAAAACTAGGTATTGATGTATCTTTTGATGTCGGATTCCGTGAACTTACTATTTTTGAGAAGAAAATCCAGTTATATTATGTTACTGGCTTAGTTGATACTGACTTTGTGATTGAAGTAATGAAAAAGCTAATTTCTATTAATGATGAAGAAGAATACAATAGTGAAATTTACGAAGTATTGAATAATCGTATCGTTCATCAACAGGTTGAAAAGGCGAAAACAATGGATGAAGCAGTCGATCAGATGTTATCTGGTCTACTTGTTATTTTTGTTGATGGTCAAGACGAATGTTTTATCGTTGATGTTCGTCACTATCCCGGTAGGTCACCGGAGGAACCTGATACAGAGAAAGTCATACGAGGCTCTAGAGATGGCTATACCGAAAATATTATTGAAAATACCGCCTTAACTAGAAGACGGATAAGGGATGAACGTCTACGTCATGAGATGATGCAAGTTGGTGAACGATCTAAGACAGATATTTGTATATCCTATATTCAAGATGTAGCTGATAAAGGGCTAGTAGATTTAATTAAAAATGAATTAGAACAAATTGAAGTAGATGGGCTGTCAATGGCCGACAAGACTATAGAAGAATATTTGGTGCAACAAGGGTTTAACCCTTATCCACTTGTCAGATATACAGAAAGACCAGACGTAGCTGCTACCCATTTATTTGAAGGACATGTTCTGATAATGGTTGACACATCCCCAAGTATGATAATTATGCCAACTACGTATTTTCATCATGTGCAGCACGCTGAAGAATACCGAGAATCTCCAGCAGTAGGTACATTTGTCCGCTGGATCAGGTTCATCGGGATTTTTGCTTCCTTATTTTTATTACCACTCTGGTTATTATTAGTGATAGACCCATCACTATTACCTGATAATTTACAATTTATCGGCCCCAATGAAACAGGGAACGTGCCAATCATTGTCCAAATATTATTAGCAGATGTAGGTATCGAATTTTTGCGGATGGCAGCCATTCATACACCAACGCCTTTATCAACTGCGATGGGCTTGATTGCAGCGGTATTAATCGGGGAAATTGCGATAGATGTAGGCTTATTTAGTGCAGAAGTCATTTTATACGTTGCGATAAGTGCAGTTGGGACATTTGCCACACCGAGTTATGAATTAAGTGTCGCAAATAAAATGGCAAGAATTATTTTAATTATTTTAACTTTTATCTTTCAAGTGAAAGGACTCGTTATTGGACTGACGATTTTTCTCTTGCTATTGATTTCGACGAGATCCTTACAAACGCCATATTTATGGCCATTTCTTCCTTTTAACGACAAAGCCCTATGGCAAATTTTATTCCGGGTGTCGATGCCATTGTCTAAAACAAGACCTAGTATAGTGAAACCTAAAAATAATCAAAAACAAGCATAATCTTAATTGTAAACACTTGAACTGGAGATAAGCCTGTGATAAATTATCTTTATACTTTGTTAGATTTTGTAGAAGTGGGAATTCTTTTATCCCTTGTCTACCTGTCTTCGTTAAGAAAGATGGGGATAAGGGATTTTTGTTTGATGAATAGAGGTAGAAGCTAGAGAGAAGGCGAGGGTTCAGGATGTTACATCCGTTTGCAGTTAATGGCGATGGCCATTTAACAATTGGTGGCTTGGATGCAGTTGATCTTACTAAAAAATACGGTACTCCACTATTCGTGTATGATGTCAATAAAATTCGTAAAAATGCAAGAGCCTTTGTAGATACCTTTAAAGAAGAAGGTGTGCAAGCACAGGTGGCATATGCGAGTAAAGCATTTTCATCTGTAGCAATGGTACAGGTTGCTAAACAAGAGAATTTAAGCTTAGATGTCGTATCTCAAGGTGAGTTATATACAGCATTGCAAGCAGGTTTTCCTGTTGAAAAAATTCATATGCATGGGAATAATAAAAATATCGATGAAATTTCGATGGCGGTAGAATATAATATAGGTTGTATTGTTGTCGATAATTTTTATGAAATAGATTTATTAGCACATGTTTTAAAAGAACAGAATAAAGAGATGGATGTTTTAATTAGAGTTACCCCTGGAATTGAAGCACATACACATGATTACATTTTAACTGGAAATGAAGATTCGAAGTTCGGTTTTGATTTAACAAATGGTCAAGCTGAAGAAGCTTTACAGAAATTAATGAAAATTGATGAGATCCATGTAAAAGGACTACATTGTCATATTGGATCTCAAATATTTGAAACAGATGGTTTTACAATGGCGATCGAAAGACTTTTTCAAACGTTAAAAGGGTGGAAAGATCGTTATAATTTTGAATCGGAAGTATTAAATGTTGGCGGTGGATTTGGTATTAGGTACACAGCTGAAGATGATCCTTTGCCACTTTCAAATTATGTTAAATCTTTAATTGATAAAATTAGCGAACAAGTGAATGAAAATGAGATGGCATTTCCTGAAATTTGGATAGAACCTGGTCGTTCCATTGTCGGAGATGCAGGGCTAACATTGTATTCCATTGGCTCTGTCAAAGAAATACCAAACGTTAGAAAGTATGTGTCCGTTGACGGTGGCATGACGGACAATTTGCGTCCAGCGCTTTATAACGCCAAATATGATGCAGTTATTGCCAATAATGTCAATGGAACGAATAAAGAGGAAATATCTCTTGCAGGAAAATGTTGCGAATCTGGTGATATGCTGATTTGGGATATAGAATTACCTAAAGTCACACAGGATGATATTATAGCCGTTTTCTCAACTGGAGCTTATGGGTACTCGATGTCTAATCATTATAATCGTTTTCCCAAACCTGCTGTAGTTTTTGTTGAAGATGGGCAAGATAAAATAGTTATTAAACGAGAGTCATTTAAAGATATGATCCAAAATGATTTGTCATATGAATAGGAGGATAAACATGAAACAAGCAGTAATAGAATTTGAAAATGGAGAACAAATTGTTATAGAGTTATTTGAAGAAGCAGCTCCTAATACGGTAGCTAACTTTGAAAAATTAGCAAATGATAAGTTTTACGATGATGTGATTTTTCATCGTGTGATTCCTGGTTTCGTTGCCCAAGGCGGTGATCCAACAGGGACTGGTATGGGAGGACCTGGATACACAATAAAATGTGAAACAGAGGGCAACCCACATAAGCATGTAGCAGGGTCACTATCGATGGCACATGCAGGGAAAGATACTGGTGGCAGCCAATTTTTCTTAGTACATGAACCTCAACCACATCTTGATGGTGTTCATACTGTATTTGGTCAAGTAACAGAGGGCATGGATACAGTTCTTCGCATCCGTCAAGGAGATACCATGAAAACTGTACGTGTTTCAGAAGTATAAAAGCAATTTCTTCAGTTGCCATAATTAGATAAAGATTGACATACAAATGGGAATATAATATTGTAAGTGGAGGAAAGCTCATATTCTATGAACTCGAAGGAACGATAGAAATGCGTAGAAAAAATAGTATACTTTTTCTTGTTTTACTAATTTTAAGTATTGTGTGGGGTTGTTATTATTGGTTTGGAATTGTATTTTCTTCCTAGTAATTGGAAATAATTAATAGTAACGACTTTTGTACGAAAACATAACATATCAATATACGAATTGTTATGAATAATGAGGGGTTCAATATGTTAATTCGCTTTAAAAAAAGATTTGAAAAAATAGCAATGGGTTTACTTTCCTTTATGCCCGAAGAAAAAGAAGTTTCAAAACTTCAAGATACCATTAAAGAATACGAATCAAATGAGGATTGGCAGTTATTTCTTTGGAAAGAAGAAGAAGATGTTCTAGGAGCAATTGGAGTATACCTGGATAAAGAATCCGCGTCTGCAGTTGTTCAGCATTTAACAGTTAATCCATCCCACCGTAACTTAGGGATAGGAAAGAAAATGGTCAATGCTTTAAAAAAACATTATGGTGCTACTTATGAAGTGATGGCAAATAAACAGACTGAAAAATTTCTACAAAAATGCAATGCAAATACGGATGAATAAAATCGTAAAGAACCTTTGCTAATCATGAAATAGCAAAGGTTCTTTTCAGTATGGATGGGTATATTTTTTTATCCAATAGAAAAGCTTATCACCAATTTGGTGATAAGCTGTGGTAAACTTTATTCTAGAACCAAGCTGCACCAACAATGATTAAAAGAATGAACAACACAACGATTAAAGCAAAGCCACCGCCGTATGAGTATCCCATTTTCAAACCTCCTAAAGATGTAATTAATCAATTATAAAATTGATTTCTCAACATTAATGTATGCAATTTTATTTATATGGTATAGGCATTTATAAGAAATAGCCTATAAATCTTTATTTTCATGTTGGAGGTATTCATTATGCCCGACCATTATCAAGTTAAATTAGAGACATTTGAAGGTCCATTAGATTTATTATTACATCTTATTAATAAATACGAAATCGATATTTATGATATTCCGGTTAAAGAGATAACCGCACAATATATGGCTTATATTCATACGATGCAACAATTGGAGCTAAATATTGCTAGTGAGTATTTAGTGATGGCAGCTACATTACTAGAAATCAAAAGTAAGCTGTTATTACCTAACCCAACGGTAGAAATTGAAGAAGAATATGAAGAAGATCCACGTGAAGAATTAATGCGACGTCTTATTGAATATCGAAAATATAAGGAAGCAGCGGAGCATCTTAAAGAAAGAGAAGTAGAGCAAAGCCAAGTACACACAAGACCACCACTGCAAATGGGACAAGAAGAATCATATCCATTACCTGAAGGTGGTGCCAATATATATGATATGATTGAAGCAATTGGAAAGGTATTGGAAAGAAAAAAGTGGAACCGGCCAATGGAGACCTCTGTGCAACGTCAAGAAATACCAATTGATCAACGGATGGATGAAATTATGGAGAAATTAGATGAATTCGAACATCCTATTTCTTTTTATCAACTTTTCCCAACCAAAACAAGAACATATATTGTTGCGACATTTATTGCAATACTGGAATTGATGAAACAAAGAAAGATAAATTGTAAACAGGAAAAACAGTTGGATGAATTGATCGTATATCGTTACCAATCCTAATGATTAATGATTGATGGAGGTTATCAAGTTGGATATAAATGATATTAAGGCGATAATGGAAGGTTTAATATTCGCTGCTGGAGACGAAGGGATACATAAGAAAGAACTGCGAAAAGTGTTAGATTTAGATAAAGATATGGCTGATCATTTAATTAATGAGTTAAAGTTTGAATATGAACATGCTAAACGAGGTATTATGTTAATGGAATCACAACAAGTGCTATTTTTAACTACAAAGCCAGAGCATAGTGAATATTTTACGAAATTGAAAGAAGCGAAAGTGCATGCTAAGCTATCTCAAGCAGCCTTAGAAACACTAGCAATTATCGCCTATTTGCAACCAATTACCAGGACGGAAATTGAACAAATTCGCGGTGTGAAAAGTGAACGACCATTACAAACCCTTATCTCCAGAGCATTAATTGAGGAAGTAGGTCGTAAAGAAGGAGTAGGGAGACCAATCTTGTTTGGGACAACTATCGAATTTTTAACTTATTTTGGCTTAAGTTCTATTGATGATTTACCACCGTTGCCAGAAGATATTAACGAAATCGATGTAGAACAGGAAGCTGACCTATTCTTCGATCGACTACAAAACATGAACGACTAACCCTGTAACTTACCCAAGTTACAGGGTTTTTCCTTTATATAATAACAGTACAAAATCCATATACTGCGAAGTAACTTAGACATAGATTTGCCTTCCTTCATTCTGAATTTTCATGAGTGCTACGATACGCTACGGCAAGATACTTCGCTTTCCACGGGCACGGCCTCAGCCAGGGAACTACTTGGAATTATCTTCTTTGCTCCCTTGCACCGAGGAAGCCACTTCGAAGCGTTACTAGAAGACTCAGGTGCATCACGGGGTCTTCGGCTCGCGCTGTTCCCGTAGGAGTCTACGTATCTTGCCTCCGCTTTGCGTA
>NZ_WJEB01000034.1:0-25845 GCF_010994085.1 Gracilibacillus saliphilus
GCTCCCTTGCACCGAGGAAGCCACTTCGAAGCGTTACTAGAAGACTCAGGTGCATCACGGGGTCTTCGGACACGTGCTGCATCGTGAGGAGTCTACGTATCTTGCCTCCGCTTTGCGTAGTGTTCTGGTTTTTGAAAGAATTAATACATGGGAATAGATTTCCGAGAATTTTCGCTTTAAAAAGATAGATCATTGTGTATTCTGCCGGAGCGGTATCCCAGCACTCCTTATGGAAGGAATGGAAGAAAGCATCACTCCACAAATTTTTACTAGTTCGTAGTATGTATCTACTTAGAATTAAAAACTTGCTTTAATCATAAACCGCTGCATTGTTCGAATAATGAAGACATGTTGCTTAGCTTGTTTTGTAGTCATATGCACTGCTTGTCTGCATAGAATGGTACAAACGTATCTGTAAAGTGAGATGAGGTGTGTCATGCGACCGTTTATTTATAGTATATGTATTGTATTAATTTTTGTCTTATTACCACATCCAGATATAAAAGCAAATGTACAGGTTTCAGCAGAGAGTGCTATCTTAATGGATCAAGAAACAGGAAGAGTGCTATATGAGAAAAATGCGGACAATCCAACGCTTATTGCAAGTATCACCAAGATTTTAACCGCTATTATTGCTATAGAATCTGGTAAACTAGATGAATATGTAAAAATTTCGGACAACGCAATATCAACTGAAGGGTCCTCCATCTATTTAAAGAAAGAGGATAAGATCACATTAGAAGACCTTGTCTACGGTTTAATGTTGAGATCAGGAAATGATGCAGCCGTAGCTATAGGTGAGCATATCGGTGGCAGTCAAGAAGGCTTTGCATACTTAATGAATGAAAAAGCCAGATGGATTGGTATGACAAATAGTCACTTTGACAATCCGCATGGGCTTGACTCTGAAACTCATTTCTCTACAGCCTATGACATGGCACTTTTAACCAAATATGCTATGGAAAACGATATTTTTAGAGAGATTTCTGGTACTTCATCATATCAATCTTCCGCCCGTGATTATGCTTGGATAAATAAAAATAAATTACTTACTCAATTATATAAGTACAGTAACGGTGGAAAAACAGGTTATACACGAGCTGCAGGGAGAACACTTGTGTCAACGGCTGAAAAAAATGGACAAACATTAATAGTTGTGACGTTAAATGCACCAAGTGACTGGCAAGATCATATGAATTTATTTGAATGGGGATTTGAAAAATTCCCGTTAAGAAAAATACAAGATAAATCCACAATGAGACTACAAACTGATCAAGAAGATGCCATTACTGCAGAAATCCAAGAATCTATCTACTATCCTTTAGCAGAAAACGAAGTAAATAATATTAGCTACAAAAATTATGTGAGCCGTACACCTTCAGATTTTGATAAGATTGGAAAACGCATTTTCTACCTTCATGATGAAGCCATTACGGATACATCACTATATCTCTCTTCTATGGAAGAATCGAAAGAACCATCATTCTGGAACACTTTTCTGGAACAATTGAAACGATTGTTTGGTGATAATCTTGATTAATATGATATGGGCATTAATGGCGATCATTGGAATTGTTTATGCCATGTTTAATGGAACGATGGAACAAGTTAATGAGGCGTTGTTTGAGGGGGCAAGTGATGCTGTTACACTGGTCATCAGTTTATCAAGTGTATTAGTTTTTTGGCTAGGCATGATGAGAGTTGCTGAGCGAGCGGGAATATTAAAAGGTTTTGCAAAATTATTCAGACCGATTGTGAAACGATTATTCCCTGAAATTCCTGATGGTCATCCGGCGATGGGCTATATACTTGCCAACTTTTCTGCTAATTTATTCGGATTAGGGAATGCGGCTACACCAATGGGCATCAAAGCAATGGAAGAGATGAAAAAAATAAGTAAATCGGATCATGCCACTAATTCCATGATAACTTTTCTAGTTGTTAATACTTCCAGTCTTACACTGGTACCGACCACCGTAATCGGCATTCGTATGCAGTACAGTTCAGCTGCACCAACTGAAATTGTAGCTAGTACGATTTTGGCTACTTTTATTACAACTGTTTCAGCGATAACGATTGATCGTTTGATGCAAAAAACACGTCAAAAATGAAGTTTACAGTGCAGATAGAAGGAAAGGAGTCTAAACATGGTTGAATGGTTGACGGTCATTAGTATCTGGTTAGTTCCAGTGACCGTAATGATGATTTTAATTGTGGCCATTATAAGAAAAGTTCCAGCATATGAGGTGTTTGTGGAAGGTGGGAAAGAAGGCTTAAAAATGTCGGTTTCTCTTCTTCCTTTTTTATTAGGAATGTTAGTTGCCATCGCGATTCTAAGGAGCTCAGGAGCCTTAGATGCGTTTATCGGCTTATTACAGCCTATTTTATCAAAGGTTGGAATACCAGCGGATATAGCACCGTTAGCAATATTACGACCTATTTCCGGAACAGCCGCTTTAAGTGTGACAACTGAAATTATCAAAACGTATGGTCCTGATTCCTTTTTAGGAAGACTAGCATCTACCATGCAGGGAAGCACTGATACTACCCTTTATATACTAACTGTATATTTTGGCGCGGTTGGTATTAAAAAAATGGGTAATGCTTTAAAAGTTGGACTGATTGCGGACTTTATTGGTATAATAGTTTCAGTAATAATTGTGTCGTGGTTATTCTTGTAGTAGCGCTCGTTTTTCAAGCGCTACTGTTTTCATGAGAGGAGATAATTTGCCCGGAGATCTGGCTCCGAGCCCTCAGAAACTAGGCGACTTCCCGAAAGCAACTTACGATAAGTCATCATTGGTTCGCTTTTTTCAGTGATTCCTTTATTTCAGTTGCTTGCTCCAGTCGCTCTTGTTGTAAGTGGGCGCTTTATGGTTTTCTTACGTATACGAAATAAAAGACATGGTTAACAATGATAACATAAATTTAGAAAGAAAGAGTGAGCATAATGGAACGACTGCAGAAAGTAATTGCTAAAAGCGGGATCACCTCTAGGAGAAAAGCAGAGAAAATGATCGTTGATGGTCTCGTAGAAGTAAACGGCAAGGTAGTGACTGAATTAGGTACCAAAGTATCGGATCAAGACGAAGTGAAAGTAGAGGGCGTACCAATTGAAAAAGAAAAATTATTATATTTTCTATTCTATAAACCACGTGGTGTGATTACTAGTATATCCGATGATAAAAATCGGAAGACGGTGGCTGATTTTTTTGAGGAATATGAAGAAAGACTTTATCCGGTAGGCAGACTAGATTATGATACGTCAGGATTATTAATCATGACGAATGATGGTGATTTTACCAATCTATTGTTACACCCGAGTCATCAGATTAATAAAGAATATATCGTCAAAACAGAAGGAATTCCATCAAAAGAAAAATTACGATTATTCAAAAAAGGGATTCGCTCTGAAGGAGATATATTGAAAGCAAAACATGTAAAGGTAATGTCCACTGATCCGAAGAAAAAAACAGCTATTGTTAAAATGGTTTTACATCAAGGTAAAAACCGGCAAATAAGAAGAATGTTTGAAGCAATCGGTACACCTGTACAGAAACTTAAAAGGGAAAAATTTGGGTTCTTAACGTTAGATAGTTTAAATGCAGGTGAACATCGAGAATTGACACCACAAGAAGTGGCCGAACTTAAGAAATTGGTTAAGTAATTGTTAAATAACTGTCACAATTTTTGATCATTGTAAATGATACAATGATCGAAGGGAGTGAGATCGATGGAAAAGATTGAACAAGCGAAACAAAAGAAACAAGTTAAGAAGCGAAATCGCTTTATTTTTCGATCTGCAATATTGGTTGTACTGTTCGGAGCTTTAGTGTTTGCTATTGTTTCGAATTTAACTGCTGAAGAAGAAGCAGCTGTAGACATAAGGGAACAAGCACCAGATTTTCAATTAGATCGCGTTGCGAATAATGAAGATGGAGTAGAGTCCTCACTGCAGCTTTCAGATCTTGAGGGTAAAGGCGTTATGCTAAATTTTTGGGCAACGTATTGTGAACCCTGTGAAAGAGAAATGCCTTATATGGAGGAATTGTATCCGAAATATAAAGAGCAAGGAGTAGAAATTGTCGCTGTTAGTGTGGATGCTACAGAATTAGTGATTGATAAGTTTGTAGATCATTATAATTTGTCATTCCCAATTCTTCATGATAAAGATAGTCAAGTGTTGGATGCTTACGGAATACGACCATTACCAACTACTTATTTCATTGACGAGAATGGTGTGGTGGTTGACCGGGTGTTAGGTGAACTTTCACTTGAAAGATTAGAGGGCTATTTACAAGAAATTGTACCAAAGGGAACGTGAGGTGTTGCTTATGAACACAATAAAATGTAGTACATGTGGTCATCAGAATAAGGAAGGGACCACTATTTGTGAAAAATGCGGAAAACCGTTAGATAATGACCAGCAAGGTACATTATTGAATATGCGATATGATGGTAGTTCAATTCGTTCCAAAACGAAGAATCGTTCGATAGTAGATAAAATATGGAATTTCTTTTCGTCCATTAAAGTTGGTGTAACATTAATTGCGATTGCGTTAGTTGCATCTGCACTAGGAACGATCTATCCTCAGGAAATGTATATTCCGCAAAATGTCGATCCAGCTTTACATTATCGGGACCAATACGGATTATCAGGGCAAATCTATTACCAGTTAGGTTTTCATAACTTATATAACTCTTGGTGGTACATGGTATTGATTGCCTTGATTGGTATTTCTATTTTTATCGTAAGTATCGACAGAGGAGTTCCATTATATAAGGCATTAAAAAATCAAGCTATTAAACGACATCCCAATTTTTTAAAAAGACAGAAACTGTTTGGAGAATATACAGCTTATCAGACTGAAGATAAAACTCGCTTTATCAACAATCTTAAAAAGCATCGGTATAAGATCACAGAGAAAGACGGTCACATACTTGCGGAGAAAGGCAGATTTTCAAGGTGGGGTCCATATGTAAATCATTTAGGACTTATTATCTTTTTATTAGGAACACTATTTCGTTTCATTCCATTTATGTACGTGGATGATTTTGTTTGGGTAAGAGAAGGTGAGACAGCAGTTATACCTAGTACTAATCAACAATATTACATAAAAAACGAGGAATTTATATTTGAAACATATGGAAATGATGACGAAGATGCAATTTTTGAAGAAGCTCTACAAAATACAAGTGGACCAGTTCCGAAGCATTTCGAAACGAATGCCGTTATATATGAAGATGTATCGAAGGATGTTATTGGGTCGGAGCCAGAATTAAAAGAAGTCAAACGCGGTGAAATTATTGTAAACGAACCGTTGAAAATAAATGGTTTAGCACTTTATCAAGATAGTTATCAACTTAATGAATTTCAGACGATGTCTTTTAAGTTGCATGAGACAGATGATGAAGCGGAAGAAGCTATTGCAGATTTTACTGTTGATTTGACCAATCCTGAAAGTGAATATGTATTTGATAATGGCTATCGTATTGAACTGAATCGATATTATCCGGAATATGAATTAAATAATGGGGAGCCGCGGTCCGTATCTAATTATCCTCGAAACCCAGGATTTGTCTTCTTTGTGTATGGGCCTGATATAGAGGAGCGTGAAGCAAGCTTTTTAGCGATAGGTCAGAATATCCCTTCAGGTGACAATCAGTATAAGTTAAGTTTAACAGATTTTGGTGTGCGCGATGTCAGTGGCTTAAAGGTTAGGAAAGATTTAACACTTCCTATTATTGGTTTAGGGGCTTTTATTTTCATGATTGGTGTTATACAAGGGATGTATTGGCAGCATCGACGAATTTGGATTCATCAAGCTACGGATAGAATGTATATAGCATGTCATACGAACAAAAATTGGTATGGATTAACTAAAGAATTTGAAAAACTTATCGACGGGACATCTTTTACTATGGTTCGTGACCAAGAAAAAAAGAATGATGTGTAATTCATTACCGTTTGAGGTGATGCAAGGAGGAGAAAGTGTATGGATTTAATATCTTTGAGTGGAGGGCTTTTGTATACTGCTTTTGTGATTTACTTAATAGCAGTCATCTTTTTTGCTGCAACCATTAAGGACAAGCAACATGAAAAAAACTTCACACTCATGAACAAATTAGCAATTGGTACTACTATATTGGGTTTCATCGCACAATTTGGATACTTTATTACGAGATGGATGGCTAGTGGACATGCACCGGTTAGTAACATGTTTGAATTTGTTACTTTCTTCGGTATGATGCTTGTATTAGCGTTTATCATTTTATACTTTATCTATCGTATTGAGTTATTAGGATTATTTGCCTTACCTGTAGCACTATTAATTATTGGGTATGCTAGTATGTATCCAAAAGAAATTTCACCATTAGTTCCTTCCTTGAAAAGTCATTGGTTGTACATTCACGTTACAACAGTTGCTTTAGGTGAAGCGATTCTAGCGGTAAGTTTTGTAGCAGGTATTATCTATTTAATCCGTCAAATTAACCAATCTCAAGCTACTGCTAAAACTACTTGGTTAGAGATCATTATGTACTCTATTTGTGCCACAATAGGATTTGTGATTATCACAACGATTTTTTCATCGATGGATTATAATGCAACATTTTCTTATGTAGTTGATGAAGAAGAAATTACATTAGATTATCATCTACCCGCATTGTTTGGCCCAGAGAACGGTGAACTAACAACAGAAGATAAGATGGATGCGGTTTTTACAGCACCAGGATGGCTTCATGGTGCAGAAGCGCCACGGAAATTGAATACATTAGTTTGGTCCTTAGCTGTTGGTTTATTATTGTATATGATAGCGAGAGCTATATTAAGAAAAAGGGTAGCTGCTGCTATCCAACCATTACTAAAAAAAGCAAACCCGGAATTATTGGATGAAGTCTGTTACCGTGCAGTTGCCATTGGATTTCCGGTATTTACTCTAGGTGGTTTGATATTTGCGGCCATTTGGGCACAAGAAGCGTGGAATAGATATTGGGGTTGGGACCCTAAAGAGGTATGGGCACTCATTACTTTCTTTTTCTATGCTATTTTCTTACATCTTCGTTTATCGCGAGGATGGCATGGTGAGAAATCAGCTTGGTTAGCTGTTATAGGGTTTGCAATTATTATGTTCAATTTAATCGTTGTTAATCTAGTTTTAGCCGGTTTACATTCTTACGCATAAATTTTTGATAGAAAGTACAAGTGCTATTTGTCTCTTGTGCTTTTTGCCTATATACTAGTAAGAGATAGGGGGGAGAAGGATGGAGCAGGAAACGAAAAAAATTCTTGTTGTTGATGATGAAGATAGAATTCGCCGTCTATTAAAAATGTATTTAGAACGCGAAGGTTTTGAGATTGATGAAGCGGAAGACGGAGAGCAAGGATTGAAGTTAGCTTTGACGGAAGAGTATGAAGTAATTTTACTTGATTTAATGATGCCTGGAAAAGATGGTTTAGAGGTATGTAAAGAACTGAGAACTCAAAAGACGACACCTGTTATAATGCTGACTGCTAAAGGAGAAGAGTTAAGTCGAATTCATGGTTTTGAAGCTGGTACTGATGATTACATCGTGAAACCGTTTAGTCCACGTGAAGTTGTATTAAGAGTTAAGGCATTATTAAGAAGGTCCACAAGTTCTAATACAATACATACAGCAAACCGGTCGAAAGACTTGATTGAATTTCCGCATCTATTAATTGATAATGATGCACATCGTGTTTTAGCAGACAATAAGGAAGTTAATTTAACACCAAAAGAGTACGAATTGCTTTTATTTCTAGCAAAATCTCCGGACAAAGTTTTTGAACGGGAAGAATTATTGAAAGAAGTATGGAAATATGAGTTTTTTGGTGATTTACGAACAGTAGACACGCATGTGAAACGCTTGAGAGAAAAGCTAAGTAAAGTTTCAACAGATGCTGCGAAAATGATTGTAACAGTATGGGGTGTCGGTTATAAATTCGAAGTGACACATAACTCATAGAAGAATTTGGTGTGTTTAATGGTGTATTGCTTAAAAGGGAATCTGGTGTGAATCCAGAACTGTCCTCGCAACTGTAAGTGTAACGAAATAGCCTATGTCACTGTACGGTAAATTTATGTATGGGAAGACGCTAGAGTAGAATAATACACAAAGTCAGGAGACCTGCCATTAAACATTTATTCATGCTTCGAGGATTAAGCATGTCGAGTGTTGTATCAACTTTTTTATACATACATGAACATCGCTTTTATCCTCAACATTAATAATTGAGGAGAATGGACATTATGAAACAAATCAAACGATTATTTATTATAACTATTTTAGCAACTGTAATGACTGCTTGTGGAAATACATCTACAACAGCTGAGGAAGTATCTATTTCACTAACGATTACAGATCAAACAACAAACACTACGATCAGTGAGGATGATTTTACTGTTCAAGAAGGAACAAGCTTGCAAACTGTCCTAGAAGAAAATTATGACGTGGAAGTAACGGACGAAGGTTTTCTTACGGCCATTGAAGGGCATCAACAAAATACAGATGAAAACATCTTCTGGACATATGAAGCAAACGGAGAAATGGTAAATGAAGGGATTGCTGATTATCAAGTAGAGGATGAGGATCATATTACTTTTGATCTTCAAGTAATCGAGTGATACGTTGAATACCTATAAACTTACACTTATATCATTATTAGCAGCTGTTTGTGTTATAGGCAGAATCACTTTTCAATTTCTACCCAATATCCAACCTGTGACTGCTATTGTCATCATTACTGGTGCAATAGTAGGTGCATTACCAGCAATATGTATCGCGATCATCTCAACGTACATTACGAATCTTTTTTTAGGTATGGGAATTTGGACTATTTGGCAAATGATTGCATGGGCGATAATAGGACTATTAGCTGGCGTTATCGGACAATATAACAGGAAAAATGCCATGATACTGTTAACTGTTTTTGCGTTTTTTGCAGCATTTATTTACGGATTGATCGTCAACTTAGGGACATTTACATTTGCTGGCAATTTTCTCGCTTACTACTTGGCAGGTTTATCCTTTGATATCGCTCATGCTGTAGGAAATGTTATTTTTACGCTCCTCTTATATCCGGTATTAGCTAGGATATTTCAGTATTCTAATCATAGATTTTAACAAATTTACTGGAGCTGGGACAAAACTAAATAGGAGAAATGAGAATCCGAACAATTTAAACTTTGCGGAGACAAAAATACTAGATTCTTGCGGAAAAGCACGAGCTGAAGCTGTGCTTATGGAAAGTAAAGTATTTTGCCAGAGCGTTAAGTCAGCTCAAGTTTAAATGTTCGGATTTTTATTATTCTTTTGTCTTGACCCATTTTAGTTTTTCATACATAATTTGAACTGATTTGTAACTTTTCGCTATGATTTTCGACAAATAGAATAAGGTGAGGGGGTCTTGACGTGAAGGCCACTTTTGAGGAACTATATGATAAATACCATCAGGATTTATTTCAATATATATTTTATATGGTAAAAGATAAACAACAAACCGAAGATATTGTTCAGGAAGTTTATATCAAGGTCTTACGTTCATATCAACATTTTAAAGGAGAAAGTTCGGAAAAGACATGGCTCTTTTCGATTGCCAGGCATGTTACTTTTGACTATTTTCGCAAATTAAAGAGAAAACGAAATAAATTTTTAGAATTCTTTAACTGGGGAGAAGAAGGGGAGCAACTTCAGTCGGGTCATCATGCGCCGGAAGAATACGTGTTGTTAGATGACCAAATGAAACAGCTTTATACCTGTATGGAACAATGTAGCAATGATCAAAAACAAGTGATTATATTACGTTTTATTCAAGATTTTAATATAAAAGAGACGGCAGAAATATTAGATTGGACTACTAGTAAAGTAAAGACTACTCAGCATCGTGCGCTTAAAGTCCTGCAACAATGTATGATGACCTCGTTGAGAGAGGAGGAAAGCAATCATGAATAATCATAAGTCAAATGATGAACAGTTAAAAGAACAGCTGGGAAAATTACCTAAAATAGAAGATAAGCGTACTAAAGAAGAGGTTTTTCAGCAAATTGAAGCACAAATCAAGCAAGATAAAGCATCTCCTCAGAAGAAGCGATCATTTATATGGGTTCCGATGCTTGCTACTGTTGGTGCAGCATTGTTAATTTTCGTCATTATACAGGGACAAGATTTTTCAAGGAGTTATGATCAATCAACTTCTGAAATCGCTGATGAATCAGACGTGGATACTTTTGATAATGCTGATGATGAAGCATCAACAGCAGAAGAATCTAGAGAAGCAGACATTTTTAATAAAGCGGAAATACAGGACAATATAAATGAAGAATATCGTTATTTACTTGATATGGAAGGTACACAAGGTACTAGCCATATGGCGTTTTTGACAGAACATGGCCAACACATCATACCGATTACGATTTTGAATAGTAACTTTTCTTATAATCAAATTAACGAATATATCGATTTAGAAGAAAACGGCTTGTATGATATCGGAATACGAGAGATACAATTTGAAAGAGATAACCAAAGTGTAATTGCAACATTTACCGATTCCTTTGAATTGCAACCTAGTGGAAGTAATTACAGCAATTTCGAGAAGGTATTGGCGTATATGTTTCGACCATTAGGGATGGAGGAAATTCAATTTGAGAATCACCATCCTATTTTAAATGAAGGTGCTCTTAGTAATAACCTTTATCCACTAAGTTCAATCGAACAAGTGCCTTATAAAATATATCCATATAATAATGGGACAGAATGGTTGGCCGCCAAAACCGATGGAACATTTAAGACATTAACTGCAGCGTTAGAAGAAATGAAAATAGCGGAACCAGAATTCAATGTTCAGCCTTCTATACCGGAAGATACGGTTATTGAGACCGAGGATCAGACGGCTGATCAGGTATTTGTTTCCTTATCCTCTGCTCAAATTGGGGACAATCAAATTACCGTTCAAATGATTGAAGCAATCCTAGCTACTGCATTCACTTATGGATATCAGGAAGTCATCTTTAGTATAGGAATCGATCAAATTGGTAAGTATGATTTATCCGAACCAATACACACTACCGATCAAATTAACATTATTCAGTAAATGATCGCAAAAGAAAAAACAAAGAATAGGGCAGTAACAATCCCTATTCTTTGTGATATATTTTTACTGATTCTGTTGGACAGCTTTCATGCGCATCTAAAAGATCTTCTTCAGAATCTGAAGACACTGCTGTTTCACCTTTATTATTATCGAGTTTGCTGTATGCAACACCTTCGTCGTCATAATCGAATAAATCAGGTGCAGTTGCACCACATACCCCACACGCAATACACGTTTCTTTCTCTATCCACGTATAATATGGCATCAATTGCCACTTCCTTTTCTTTCTTATATTCTATTTATTAGATTATCAAATACTTTTGTAAGTTACAATGATGTTGTATTCAAATCTCACAATAATTGTTAAAATATAGATAGCTTAGATTGAGGTGTTCACATGTTTGAATCTATTTTATTAGATAGTATTTTAAAGCTAAATGGTGAACGAACAGTATATAATATATATCACTTATTAACAGCGAAGAAATCGACTCAAACGATACAAGATAGCAATTTATTTGGTTTAACCAATTATTTCGGAATATATAATTCTTTAACCAGACAAGCTTTTAATCAGGAAATCCAACGCCTAGAATATCATCAGCTTATTACGGTTAACCCCGATCAACAAACTGTACATATTAGTGAAAGGGGAAAGGTGTATTATAAAAAGCTAAGGGAAGAACAAGCGGATTATTTTCACCTGAACGGTGAGAAATTTCATCAAAAAGCGGATCGATTTTCTAAAAATTTATTACTTTTTATTCAAACATTGACACATATTCATCGGAAAAATCCACGTTTTATACCGATTATTGAGGATGTTGAAAGCCAGCAATTTGTAAAAAAAGTATGGAACAAGCAACACCAAATTGGTACTGCTACCATATTGAAATATCTCTATCAAGATTTAACCATGCTATTAGAGAATTTTCCAGATGATCATGCAGCAGCTTTTGTTGATAGTTTAACCTCTCTTAAAAAAGTTGGACTTAGCCGGTACCAAATTGCAAAGAAATACTATATTACCACTCACGATGTTTATTTGTCTTACATGAATATTATTCATGCTATCTGTAAAGCAATCGAAACGGATCATAACTTTATGTTTCTTCCTCAATTATATCCTGTTCATCAAACGAATAAGTTGTTAAGTGATTCAACAAATCAGACATTCTATTATTTGAAGCAGGGTCTATCAATTGATGAAATTGCTAATGTTCGTAATTTGAAGGAAAATACGATAAAAGATCACATTGTTGAAATTGCTTATATTTACCAAGAATTGAATTGGCCTTCCTATATTACGGAACAAGAATATCGATTAATTAGAGACATATTAAAAAAACTGGAATCCAAAAGATTAAAGGATATTAAAAGTCTATTACCAGATTCAATTAGCTATTTCCAAATTAAACTGGTAATAGCTTTAGAAGGACGAAATAATGTGGGGGAGAATCATTATGTCTGAATCACAACTAGAACAGTATTTACATGCCCATTTCGGTTTTTCGACTTTCCGTACTGGCCAAAAAGAAATTATAGAAGCGGTTCTGAAGAAACGGAACGTCTTTGCGGTCCTTCCAACTGGAACAGGGAAATCTATTTGTTATCAGTTACCAGCCATGATGTCATCAGGAACCGTCATTGTCGTATCACCTCTACTCTCATTAATGACGGATCAAGTTAAGCAATTGAAGGCTACTGGGTTTAAAAAGGTAGCTGCATTAAACAGTATGCTTTCCTATCAAGAAAGAGAAATACTTATACAACAAATGGATTCTTATCAATTACTATACTTATCACCGGAAATGCTACAGAGTAAACGGATTTTAACGAGAATAAAGTCCTTGAAGATTAGTTTGTTTGTAATAGATGAGGCGCATTGTATTTCTCAATGGGGTCATGAGTTTCGTCCAGATTATCTTAGAATTAAACAAGCACACCAGTTATTAAATAAGCCACCATTATTAGCACTAACTGCAACGGCAACACCAGATGTCCAAAAAGATATTTTGGAGGCATTACAAATACCGGATGTCAAAAAATTTATCTATCGAATGGATAAACCGAATATCTCCTTTGTAGTGGAACAGGTGGATCAGGTGAAAGAAAAAGAAGATAAACTTGCGAAGATTATCCAGAATTATAGAGTTCCTACTTTAATTTATTTTTCTAGTAGAGAAGAAGCTGCTAGGGTTGCGTCGATATTGCAAGGAAAAGAACATGATCGAAATATCGCTTATTATCATGGAGGCTTAGATAATCAGGACCGATTATTGATTCAACAACAATTTATGAACAAGCAATTGGATGTTATTTGTTGTACAAATGCTTTTGGTATGGGCATTAATAAAAAGGATATACAATTAGTAATTCACTATCATTTTCCATCCCAAATCGAATCATTTATACAGGAAATAGGCAGAGCGGGAAGAAATGGGCAAGAAGCTGTCAGTGTAACCCTTTTTCATGAGTATGATCACATCATTCCACAACGGTTACTTGATACAGAATTACCTGACATTGGCGTTGTTAAGCAAATGTTAAAACTAATTTATCATAATGATGTATCATTGAATGATTTGAAAGAGGAATTTATGTTGAAAGTAAATGGAATGGAGCCTCATTGGAGGTTTTTTCGTTATCAATTAGAAAAACTGAAGATTTTAGAACGTGAACAATTCAATATAACCGCTCTACCATTTCAGAATGCCTTTATGACATTGCAAGAAACAATAGAAAAACGCTATCGATACAAATATAATAAATTAAACGAAATGTTACAATGGCTTCATACGACAGGTTGTAGGAGAAATGAACTCTTTTCACATTTTCAGGATCATATCCAAAAACCAACGAATATGTGTTGTGATTATTGTGATTTTCGATGGGAAAACTGGCATCCAGCAATTGAACAGAGTAATAGTAATACTCAAGATTGGCAAACCAATTTAAAAGAGATATTATATCAAGGAGACTAATATGCAAAAAAGCCAAGCAGAACTTATCAGACTACTGTCAAGTAAACAATTAAAACAACAAATATGGCTCTCCCAGCTATTTATTGGACTTATTGCGGTCGTTTTAGCATCCATTTTATTTAATGATTGGCAAGATATAGTTGCTTTGTTTTATTGGAATTTCTCCGATTGGGTTATATTTGGTGTTTTCTCTGCTCTTATGATCATCTCATTGGATCTACTATTAATGAAAATATTTCCGAAAAACTGGTGGGATGATGGGGGGATCAATCAAAAAATATTTCAAGAAGGCTCTTATATAGGCATTATCTTGTTATGTTTTTTTATTGCTTCTGTTGAAGAATTCCTGTTTAGAGGTGTGATCCAGACTAATTTTGGCATATTGATTGCAAGTATTCTTTTTGCGGTTGTTCATATTAGGTATTTATCAAAAGTCGTCCTTTTTATTGCGATTATTGGCTTGAGTTTTTGGATAGGTTTGGCTTATTATTGGACAAGCAATTTGAGTGTGGTAATCACACTGCATTTTCTAGTAGATGTTATATTGGCTTTGTTAATCAGGTCGGGGAGGTTTCGTCATGCATCATGAACAAAGAGATGACCAGGCAACATCGTTAAGAAATCAGGTTGAACAGCAACAAGCGAAATACGATATTGTCTCTTCATTGCCACCTAGGAGTGAAGTGCATCAAACGAGAAAAGCGAAGGCAAAATGGAAAATATCTTTTCCATTTATACGGTTTATTTTACTAATGTTTATTGTGATCATACTCTTATTATTAACCGTCAAACTTTGGGGAGAAGAATATTTATCATCAGCAGAATCTGAGGAAGAAGATCACTTTGCTGAGCAGGTATTTATTAAATTGAATTCCTCTGATACGGAGGAAGTAAATGGCTCGGATATAATTATTCATGAAGTAGATCGAATGGATACGTTATTTTCGATTTCTGAAAAATATTACGGTAATACGAACTTTGTAAAACATATTATGGAGGCCAATCAATTAGAAAATGATACTTTAATTGTTGGTGAAGAAATTGTAATTCCCAATGTTGATGAAAATTGAAAATTATTTCCCCCGTTACATGTGAGCATGACGGGGGTGTTCCATTAGTACGGCTATTAAAATACTTTTTTGCGATCACGTTCTTCTTTTAATATTTCTACTGCTTCATGGAATCGTTGGGAGTGGACAATTTCTCTCTCTCGCAAAAATTTTAATGAATCATTTATAAACGGATCATCAGATATATCGATAATCCATTGGTATGTCGCTCTGGCTTTTTCCTCTGCAGCAATATCCTCATACAAATCGGCAATTGGATCTCCTTTCGCTTGGATATATGTTGCTGTCCAAGGTGACCCAGCTGCGTTCTGATAATATAAAGCGTGGTCGTGATTAACGAAGTGGGCACCTAAGCCTGCAGCCTCTAATTGCTCAGGAGTAGCATCTTTTGTTAATTTATAAATCATAGTTGCTATCATTTCCAGATGCGCAAACTCTTCTGTACCAATATCATTTAATAAGCCAACAACTTTGTCAGGTATGGTATAACGTTGATTTAAGTAGCGTAAAGCAGCTGACAACTCTCCGTCTGCTCCTCCATATTGTTCAATTAAATATTTGGCTAACATTGGATTGCACCTACTTACCTTAACTGGATATTGCAATTTTTTTTCATAATACCACATTTCAGATATTCCTCCTTTTTATACTTGCCAAGGCCATGGTGCTTCTTTCCAATTCCATGGATAACTGGAATAACTGTGACCGTATTGCATGAGAGGGCCGAATTGTTCTTCAAACTGGTTTTTTAACTGTTTACTTTCGTAAGCAGCTTGATTAAATTGTTTAATGGCATCTAAATCATGGGGATGGGTATCAAGGTATAATGTTAGCTCTACTAAGACAAAATCTACAGCTTGAATTTGTTCCATTAACTGATAATAACTGTCTGGTAGTGGCTTTTCTTGTGTCATTCGCTTGAGTCACTCCTTTTCGAATAATAGGGATCGTACAAACATGGCCATAACGTTCCTGCATAAAGTGCTTCCCTAGCAGTTGAGAATTGTTCTGTATTGTTTGGCTGAAAACCTATATATAAATTAGGCGGAGTAGAATAACACTTGGTTAAGACAGGTTTACATGGATCAAATTTGCTCACGAACGGGGAGTAACATTTAGTTAGTGTAAAAGACATGATATTCTCCTTTCTTTCGTATAAAGTGAGGCTTCCTTAGACGGTTTTTTATCCTATCATCCTCAAAATTCATAGTATAAAAACCATTCACTTCCTTTTCATTGTATGGAGGTTGCATCATGTCCTATTACAATTGAGTGTTAACCCATTTGTAAATTTGTCATTGGGAAACAGACTATAAATTTATCAGCGTAATCAATCAAACGATCAAACAAGTTTGCTATGTTTCTGAAAATAAACATGTTAATATATATATGGTTCGTTATTAAATGGTTTGAAAAAAACCAGACCAGAGCTGCGCATTTCAGAAGTAGATTTTAGAACATACATAAATATGTGAAGTGTTGAAGGAGTGTATCGTTTTATGCAACAAGAAAAGGTGATTGTGATTGGGGCAGGGCCATGTGGCATGTCCGCAGCAATTGAATTACAGAATATAGGAATAGATCCATTGATCATTGAAAAAGGGAATATTGTTGACTCGATTTATCAATATCCTACCCACCAAACCTTTTTCAGTTCTAGTGATAAATTGGAGATTGGTGACGTTGCGTTTGTTACGGAAAAAAATAAGCCTGTTCGAAACCAAGCATTAGCTTATTACCGAACGGTCGCAATTCGTAAAAATTTACGAATTAATAGCTTTGAAGAAGTATATAAAATAGAAAAAACAGATAATGGCTTTCAATTAGAAACAAAAAATCAACATAACGAAATAAGAAAGTATCACACAACATATTGTATTTTTGCAACAGGCTATTACGGTCAACCCAATTATATGGGAGTAAAAGGAGAAGAATTGGATAAAGTATCTCACTATTTTAAAGAAGCGCACCCTTTTTACCAACAAAATGTTGCAGTAATTGGTGGAAAAAACTCTGCTGTAGATGCTACAATCGAATTACATAAAGCTGGTGCTAATGTCACAGTGCTTTATCGAGGCAGTGAGTACTCTTCAAGTGTGAAACCATGGATATTACCAGAATTTGCTTCACTTGTAAAGCATGGTAAAGTCAAAATGGAATTTAACGCAACGATTGAGGAAATAACAAAGGACGAGGTTACTTATTTAGTAAACGGTGAGAAGAAATCGATTAAAAATGATTATGTGTTTGCGATGACAGGATACCAACCGAACCAAGGTTTCCTTAAACAGGTAGGAATTACGATTGACCAAGAAACAGGTAGACCTACTTTTGACTTAGATACAATGGAAACAAATATAGAAAATATTTATATTGCTGGAGTTATTGCTGCCGGATACGATAATAACGAAATATTTATTGAAAATGGTCGTTTCCACGGTGGATTAATCGCAACATCTATAAGTAACAAAGAAAAATGATAATTATAAAACCCTCCACATTGATATGTGGAGGGAAAAATGAATATATTAATCTCTGAAAGCTTTCATAAGTTCATGGTGAGATGCACCTTTCTCCAATAATAGCATGAGCTTCAAACGAGCTTTCGGACCATTTAAATGATTAGCAAAGATGACACCGTCCTCCAGTAAAGTTCGTCCACCGCCTTCGTACTGATAAGTAGGTTGTACAATTCCTTTATAGCAGCGGGATACAAATAATACCGTTATATCATGTTTAATAAAGTTTTTTATGGCTGGGACGATTGCAGGTGGAACATTTCCTTGGCCTAACGCCTCAATAATAAGTCCATCCATGTGTGAAGGTTGGATATAATCTAATAGGTCATTTGACATACCAGCATATGCTTTCAAGAGAAGTACGTTTTTCGTTAAATCTTGAATATGAATAGTTTCATGGTGATAAGTTTTTTGATAGAAATAAACATCTTGTTTCGTCACCATACCGACAGGTCCAAATTGCGGACTTTGAAAGGTTGCCACATTACTAGTAGACGTTTTGGTGACATATTGTGCGGTATGCACTTCATCATTCATTACAACTAATACACCTCGGTCACATGACTTAGGATTAGACGCTACACGAATGGCACAGATCAAGTTATATAAACCATCTGAACCAATTTCATTACTTGATCGCATTGCACCCGTAAATACGATAGGAATACTTGTTTTTACACATAGATCTACAAAATAAGAGGTTTCTTCTAATGTATCTGTACCATGTGTAACTACAATTCCATTATAATTATCTGAATCTATATTTTCCTTAATAAAGTCTGCTAATTGAAGCATATGTTTCGGTGTAATATGTGGTGATGGTAAGTGAAATAAATTTACTTCTTCTATAGGAAAAGAATGTAATAATTCCATTTTGGATAAGGGATGTGTATCTGTTTCTACGACACTCCCATCTAGATTCTCTTTCATCGATATTGTACCACCAGTATGAATAATTAATGTTTTTTTCATTATACTCCCAACTTTCTTTAATTAAACGTATATATGTTAAATAAATTCCTTTGATATTATGCCATAATTATTGGGAGATAGAAAGTAGGTGATATCAGTTGTTTGCTCTTATATCAGTCTCCATTGCTCCGACATTTGCGTTGTTATCATTTTTTTATTTAAAAGATGAATATGAATTAGAGCCGATCTATGCGATTTTTCGTACATTTATATATGGAGCATTACTAGTATTTCCAATTATGTTTATTCAGTATGCATTTCAGGAAGAAGGTATTGCCCAAACTCCTTTTTTACAATCATATTTTATCTATGGGTTATTTGAAGAGTTTTTTAAATGGTTTATATTTATTTTCACTACTTATAAGTATTCAAAGTTTAATACAGTTTATGACGGTATTGTATATGGGGTTTCTATTAGCTTAGGGTTTGCAACTGTTGAAAATATTCTTTATTTATTTGCGCATGGTATTGAATTTGCCTTTAGCCGGGCGATTTTCCCTGTATCATCTCATGCGTTGTTCGGAGTGATAATGGGTTATTATTTGGGAAGGGCCAAATTTTCACCTAACAATGGAATACTCTCGTTATTATTAGCATTATTATTACCTACTTTCTTACATGGGACGTATGATTTTATATTAGAAGCAATTAAGAATCAATGGTTATACGGACTCATTCCATTTATGGTTATACTATGGTTGCTTAGTCTACGAAAAGTAAAAGTAGCCAACGAAATTAGTCATCAGCAAGTATAAACAACGAACAGTAGATATACTACTACTGTTTGTTCGAAACTAAATGTACATTCATTTATGAAGTAATTTTGACAAATATCGTGATCATAACCGACACTCCGGCTGCCCACTTCCCTTTCCGTGGGGTTTGCCCTTCAGCTAACTTTTTCGAGCAAAAACCGCTCGAAAAAGTGGATCTTCAGGTCAAACAGGTCCCACAGGAGTGAAAGTGGGCGGCCTTCGTTAAGATATGCTCCACAACACTTATCCGAAATCAACCAGTCGATTTCTCCACCATATGTAGCGTAGGGTACGACTATGCTAAAAGGGTTTTCACAGCCCGATAAGTACTGTAATTAAACAGAAAAGTTTAGTTCCATGAGTTCATTTCTTTCTGTAATCAGAGAACAAAAATAGCGTAGGCAGAATACGGAGACTCCTGTGGGACAGCGAGAGCTGAAGATCCACTTTGCAAAGTGGTCTTCTTTGCAAAGTTAGCTGAAGCCGAGCCCACGGAAAGCGCAGTATTCTGCCGGAGCGGTTTACATGCACTCTCTAAGTCAAGAATGATTGTAGAGAGCAATTCCTTGTCCTCGTTACTGCGCAGTTTATGGATATTCTGAAACATTTTATATTTTTATAAATAAACATTTCATGAATGGATACCCGTTTCCTTTTTTAAATTGAAGAGGGAAATGGGTATTTTTTTGAGCACTTTTTGACTGGTCTAGCGTTCAATAGATATAAAAGTTGTCAGTTTTTAAATGAATAAATTTCATTTTTTATTAAAAGCTATCCATAACAAAATGTTACTTAGATATTAATTTGGAGGTAGCTTTAATGAAAAAAAAGATAACGATTTGTCTTATCATTTTTGCCATAAGTTCTTTTTTCTTCATTGATGGAAAAAATGATCAGGTCCATGGTTTTTCAAATCAAGTGATTCAGCATGGTGCCACAGGTGACGATGTCATTGAGCTCCAAGCGAGACTTCAGTATTTAGGTTTTTATAATAGCGATATTGATGGAGTTTTCGGTTGGGGTACGTATTGGGCATTACGTAATTTTCAGTATGAATTTGGTATGGAAATAGATGGATTAGCAGGCCAGGCAGTAAAGCAAAAACTAGAAGATGCAAGTGAATTTGATAAAGCCTATGTGCACGAGCAAATTCAACAAGGAAAGAAATTCACCCATTATGGTGGAGTAGACAAAGAAAAACAAACGGAGCCATCCCCAACAAAACAAAATGAGGGTGAGGGAGGTCAACAGGGAAGTAATCAGCAACAAGAAAGTAATCAGCAACAGCAAAATCAACAAGCCCAACAAGAAAATGATCAGCCACAAGCAACAGAGGAAGACTTAGAACCAACAGCTGTCAATATACCACAAGGTTTTTCACAAAATGATATTCAAATCATGGCAAATGCTGTATATGGCGAAGCAAGAGGAGAACCTTATGAAGGTCAGGTAGCAGTGGCCTCTGTAATTTTAAATCGTGTGGAAAGTTCCACTTTTCCTAACACAGTATCAGGTGTGATTTTTGAACCTCGTGCGTTTACAGCGGTTAGTGATGGACAAATTTGGTTAACGCCGAATGAGCAAGCAAGAAATGCGGTATTAGATGCAATCAATGGCTGGGACCCAACTGGAGAAGCATTGTATTACTTTAACCCGGATACTGCTACTTCGAGCTGGATATGGTCACGACCACAAATTAAGCGAATTGGTAAACATGTATTCTGTATGTAATTATTTGGAGGTGAAAAAATGTTTCGTTGGTCGCTTATTACGCTATTAAGCATTGCTGTTATTGGAGTTTCTGTATGGGGCTATCAAGAGCATCAAGAAAAAAATGCAATTCTCATTCAAGCTGAAAATAATTATCAACGTTCTTTTCATGATTTAACCTATAACCTAGATCTTCTACACGATAAAATTGGATCTACTCTAGCAATGAATACGAGAGAACAACTGTCACCACAATTGGCTGAGATATGGCGGTTAACTTCTATGGCTCATAATGATGTTGGACAATTACCACTAACATTACTGCCATTTAATAAGACAGAAGAGTTTTTACAACAGATGGGTGATTTTAGTTATCGTACAGCAATAAGAGATTTAGATAAAGAGCCGCTGTCTGATGATGAATTGGAGGCCTTAGATTCTCTATATGAAGTGTCAGGAGACATTGAACAGGAATTACGTAAAGTACAAAACATGGTGTTAAATGATAATTTGAGATGGATGGATGTACAACTAGCATTAGTTAATAATGATGAGCAAGCAGATAATACCATTATAGATGGTTTTGAAACGGTTGAAAAAACTGTTGAAGGCTATTCAGAAGGAAAACTGAATGCAAGTATGATGGGAACATCAAGTAAGAAAGATGGTTTTACGATTCTTGGTGATGAAAAGATATCAGAGGAAGAAGCGAAGAAAAAAATGCGATCACTGTTACGAATTGATGAGGAAACTAAAATTACAGTTGCCTCAACAGGTGAGGGCGCTAATGTTCCTTTATACAGCGGATCCTATAAAGAGGATGATACAACTGGATATATGGATATAACACAAAATGGTGGATATCCTATTACGTTAATGATTAATCGAGAAGTTGAAGAAAGAAATAAAAGTCTACATGAGGCAATGCAAAATGCTAAAGATTACTTGTCCAAATTGGATTTCACTACAGATCTTGCTTTGGTCGAAAGTAATCAATATGACAATGTCGGGGTATTTCAGTTTGTACCGCAGTATGAGGATGTCTGGATTTATCCAGATGCAATACAAATTAAAGTTGCTTTAGATAATGGAGAAGTACTTGGTTTTGTGGCGAAAGATTACTTGGAGAATAATCATGAAAGAGAAATACCGGACGTCGAATTATCAGAAGAAGAAGCACGTGATAAAGTGAATCCTAATTTGAAGATTCAAGAGCACCACCTTGCTGTTATTGAAGATGATATGGGTGAAGAAGTATTAACCTATGTTTATTTAGGAACTTTAAACCAAGACACATATAAAATTTTCATTGATGCTTCTGATGGAAGTGAAGTGAGAGTAGATAAATTAAAACAAGCAGAGATGAAATATTAAAAAAGTAAGAAAGAAGGACTTTTCCTTCTTTCTTTTTTTTGCGATAATAAGTATTGAACTAGTTTCCATTTTTATCATTCATACAAATACTTAGTAGAGAAAGAGGATGAACATTGATTAAAATCGGCACATTTTTGCAACTTGAACAGATAAAAGAAGAGAGGAAAACTTACAAATGCAGGGTAATCGAAACAAAAAAAGATAAGTTATATATTGATTATCCAATTGAAGAGCAGACAAAACGCTCCGATATCTTTCCGGTCGGCACACATTTTCAAGTTCACTTTATTGAAAACAATTCGGTATACAGTTTTCCAAGTGAAATCATCGGAAAGGCTAAAATAAAAAATATCCCGACACTAATTCTTTCTGTGGAAGTAAATAATCTAGAAAAAATTCAACGACGAGAGTTTGTACGTGTTGAATCGTTATTGGATGTATCCGTGAAAAGTGTGGATCAAAAGTTTGATGCATTTACGACTGTAACTCATGATATCAGTGGTGGAGGAATGGCAATTTTAGTGGATAAAAATTTCAATGTAAAACAAGGCGAGTTATTGGATATTATGTTAGTATTACCTTTAGAACAAAGAATTGAATATCTACATATCATTGGGGAAGCAGTACGAATACAAGAGAGAAATGAAGATAAAAATATTTTATCTGTAAAATTTAATGAAATGGATATACAAGATCAGCAGTCCATTGTACAGTATTGCTTTACAAGACAATTAGAAGATCGGAGAAAAGGTCTTTCGTAGATAGAAGGGTAGGATTATAATGAGCGAGAAACAAATAGCCATCGCGATTGATGGACCAGCAGCTGCAGGGAAAAGTACTGTAGCAAAAATTGTTGCGAAAAAATTAGGTTACATATACATTGATACAGGTGCAATGTATAGATCATTAACTTATTCAGTGTTAACTAATCAAATAGATATAAACAATGCTAACTTGGTTATCCAGCATCTCCATGACATTGCTATTGATATCAATGCTAATCAACAAGTATTGATTGATCAAAATGATGTAACAGAAGCTATCCGGACTGACGAAGTGTCAAAGAACGTTTCTGCTGTAGCTTCGATTCCAGAAGTTAGACAGGAAATGGTGAAAAGACAACAAAAACTCGCTGAAAGACGAGCGGTTGTAATGGATGGTAGAGATATTGGTACGCATGTAATTCCTGATGCCGAAGTAAAAGTCTTTTTGGTTGCAAGTGTCGAAGAACGAGCTGAACGGAGACATACAGAAAATTTACAAAAGGGATTTTCATCCGACTTGGATCAAATTAAACATGATATCGAAAAGCGAGATAAAATGGATTCAGAACGAAAAGTCTCTCCGCTAAAAAAAGCTGCTGATGCAACAGAAATTGATACAACTTCTTTATCCATTGAGGAAGTTGCAGAAAAAATATTATCTTTAGCTAATAAAAAGATGAGGAGTTAGGAATATGAGTTTTTATCAATTTGCAAAAACAGTGGTAAAAATGGTTTTAAAGCCAAAGTATAAAGTAAAAGAAGAAGGTCTAGAAAATATTCCAAAAGAGGGTCCTGTTATTATTTGTTCCAATCATATTTCGAACTATGATCCTCCTATTGTTGGAATCACTTGTCCACGGCCAATCCATTTTCTTGCAAAAGAAGAATTATTTAAAAATAAATTATTTGGTTTTATATTAAAAAAAGTAAATACCATTGTATTAAAACGTGGAATGAACGATCGCAATGCGCTTAGAAAAGGGCTAGCAGTTCTAAAAGAAGGAAATGTTTTAGGATTGTTTCCAGAAGGAACGAGAAGTAAAAGTGGTGAATTAAAAAGAGGGCAGGCGGGAGCAGGATTCTTTGCACTAAGATCAAAAGCAACAGTAATTCCTTGTGCGATTATTGGTAGTTATAAAAGTAAAGAACCTCTTAAAGTAATCTATGGTAAGCCAGTCGATATGGATACATTAAGAGAAAATAAAGCCTCTGCACAGGAAGTGACAGATGCAATTATGAATGAGATAAAAAAAATCCAAGAAAATCATTAAGTTTTATATATATAACTTGACAAATCACGCTAAATGTTAGAAGTTAGAAAAAAGCACATTTATGTTTTTTGTGTTGGAAATCGAAGGAGGTCTTTGTCATGGATGAAATGAATCAAGAAATTTCTGAGATTAAGGAACTTTCAGTAGGTGATATTGTACAAGGTAAAGTAGTTAAAGTAGAAGAAAAACACGTACTTGTCGATATCGGATATAAAGTGGAAGGGATTGTTCCGATTAGTGAGCTCTCTGCACTTCGCATTGAAACTGCAAGTGATGCAGTTAGTGAAGGTGACCAACTGGAATTACAAGTAAAAAAAGTAGAAGACGAGGAAATTGTCTTATCTAAAAAAGCTGTAATTGCGGAAAAAGCTTGGGAAGACTTACAAGAAAAGTTTGAAAATAACGAAATTATTGAAGCTACAGTCCGTGATGTGGTGAAAGGTGGCCTTGTAGTAGATGTAGGTGTCAGAGGATTTATTCCAGCTTCTTTAGTAGAAACACACTATGTTGAGGATTTTGCTGATTATCAAGATAAATCGTTAACATTAAAAATTGTAGAATTAGATAAAGAGCAAAATAGAATTATTTTATCTCATCGAGCTGTTATTGAAGAGGAAGAACAAAAGAAAAAAGGCGACTTACTTGATTCACTTCAAGAAGGTCAAGAGATAGAAGGTACGGTTCAACGTATTACAGACTTTGGTGTATTTGTAGATATTGGTGGATTAGATGGTTTAGTACATATCTCACAACTTGCACATACGCATGTAGAGAAAGCTTCAGATGTCGTTTCTGAAGGTGAGACACTTAAAGTAAAAGTATTATCAGTAGATAAGGAAAATGAAAGAGTATCATTATCTCATAAAGCAACACAACCTGGACCATGGGACAATATTGAAGAGAAAATAGCCATTAATGATGTAGTAGAAGGTACGGTAAAACGCTTAGTTAACTTTGGTGCCTTTGTTGAAGTACTACCAGGTGTAGAAGGGCTAGTTCATATTTCGCAAATTTCTACAGAGCATATTGGAACACCAGGTGAGGTGCTCGAGGTTGGACAAACAGTCAATGTAAAAGTACTTGATGTAAGTGAGAAGGATAAGCGTATTTCATTAAGTATTAGAGAAATTGAAGAAGAGAAGAACCAACAAGAAATAAAACAGTATGAAAGTGATGACGATCAATCAGGATTCCAATTAGGCGATATGATCGGAGATAAATTAAATAAATATAAAGATGATTAATTCCAAAAAACATGCTACAGTTTGTAGCATGTTTTTTTGTTGCCTAGCGTACAATGTCAAATACTTTTTTCA